>NZ_AYTW01000012.1 GCF_002752635.1 Mesotoga sp. Brook.08.105.5.1 | reverse complement strand
AATGTCCTCTGGCAGTTACTTTCCACCTCCAGTCAAAGCGATAGAGATAGAAAAGAAGAGTGGAGGGAAGAGAGTACTGGGAATCCCCACAGTTGGGGACAGAGTAGCTCAGATGGTAGCCAAAATCTATCTCAATCCCCTGGTAGATCCACACTTCCATAAGGACTCCTACGGATACAGGGAGGGAAAGTCAGCGATAGATGCCCTTGAAGTAACGAGGCAGAGATGCTGGCAGTATGACTGGGTACTGGAATTCGACATTAAAGGACTGTTCGACAACATAGACCATGAACTACTAATGAGGGCAGTCAAGAAACATGTGAAGATTCCATGGCTAAAACTCTACATAGAAAGATGGCTGAAAGCACCCTTTCAGAAACCTGATGGAAGAGTCGAAGAGAGAAGCAAGGGAACGCCACAGGGAGGGGTAATAAGTCCTGTACTGGCTAACCTCTTCATGCATTACGCCTTCGACAAATGGATGGAGAGAACTCATCCGGATAAGCCCTTTGCCAGATACGCAGATGATGGAGTGATACACTGTAGAACTCTGGAGGAAGCCCGGCTTCTTCTTGAAAGTCTTAAGACAAGAATGGAAGAATGCAAACTGGAGCTTCATCCAGAGAAGACCCGTATTGTCTACTGCAAAGACGATAAGAGGAAGGACGAGTATCCAAATACAAGCTTTGACTTTCTAGGATACACCTTCAGAGTCCGCAGCTGCAAAGACAGAAATGGGCGAATCTTCTACAGCTTCACCCCTGCAGTGAGTGAACAGGCAAAGAAAGCGATGAGGCAGAAGATCCGGAGAATGAGACTTCAAACCAAGTCATACCTGAGTATTGAAGAACTCTCAGAAAGGATCAACCTGGTAATAAGAGGTTGGATAAACTACTATGGACACTTTCGCAGATTTGAAATGTATACAGTACTGAGTCGGCTAAACAAAGCCTTAGTTCAATGGGTAAGAAACAAGTACAAGAAAAGGAGAGGTCGTACAAAAGCGGGTAAATGGCTAGAAGCTCTTGCTCGCAGGGAGCCTCGCCTATTTGTACACTGGACAATGGGGATATTCTATTCGGCTGGATAATGGGAGCCGGATGAATCGAGAGATTCAAGTCCGGTTCTGAGAGAGCCTGGGGGTGAAATCCCCCTGGGCTACTCACCAGTTATAAGAGCAAAGCTATAGAAGTGGTTCTCAAGTCTAGAGTCTTAGTGAAGTCATAATTGAAGAAAACCTGAGAGGGAAACAAGGAAACACGAGGGAACTGATTAGAAATAAGGAGGTCTTTCGGGCGTTCTCAACTCAGTTCTTAGGAGGTTCTTACAAATATCTTATCCTCAGAAACCGTCTAATCGATTCGACTGTCAGCTCCCTCGCATAGAAATGGAATATATAATGATACCCCATACAAGATGCAAAATGCAAGGGAAAATCAGAGCTGTTACATGGGAAACTATACTGATACAAAAGTTAATCACAGAGCCAATTCTGTGGATCTGCAAGTATTGCTCAAAGACCGCACTGAAATAAGACGAGAAGAATCGTATTGTAATTCGAGGAACCAACTAACTTTCATTCTCTCCCTATTGAGAAATCAATTTCATCGCGAGTCATCCACATAGTTCATCAGGGAAAATAAGCTGAGAGCAAATCCCTCCCTTTAGAGCTCGACAAAGAATACTGATCTTCAAGAAAAAGAGTTCCGTTGCGTGGATTAGTGACATGTTCTTGCATTAACCTTACAGGAGTATAGCTTCTTGACCTGTGAAATCCGATGTCCAGTTTTGCTCAAGAACTGTTTTTTGCAAGAGTGAATTCCCTGTATTTGCAAGAATTCCAAAGAACTTTCCACCCGGGAAATTTAGTTAATGAGTTTTCATTAGAGAATTTCTAATTCTAAAACTCTGACCTTCGAACAACAACAAATGACTGTGGTGAACAAGACGATCAATCATTGCCGCGGTCATCTGTTCATCGTAGAAGATATGGACCCACTTACTGAACTCCAGATTCGTTGTGATTATCACACTCCTTTGTTCATAGCATTCTGAGACAACTTGAAACAACAACTTCGATCCATCACGATCAAGAGGCACATAGCCCCACTCATCACAGATAATAAGATCGGCCTTCATTAGCGTTTTCATGAAGGCGTTTAGTTCTGACTTCTTCTGTGCTTCTGAAAGGCGATTTACCAGCGCAGCCGTTCTGAAGAAACGAACCACCTTGTTCTGTTTGCACGCTTCTAAACCGATTGCCTGAGCAAGGTGAGTTTTTCCAGTACCAACATTTCCATACAGAATCAAATTCTTCTTCTCGTCTACGAAAGATGCTTTCTTCAGTTCTTCTGGACTTAAATCTTGAGGTAGTCGTATCTCTTCGAACGAGAAGTCTTCGAATGTCTTCAGTGCATAGAAGCCCGCCTGTTTTACCAGGCGGTTCTTCCTTGAGGTCTCACGGTTATCCAGAGCAATCCGTAGTATCTTCATAAGGTATTCCTGGTTGTTGTCCGCTTCTACCTCTTCAAATACATCCACTATCTTCCTTCCAAGGCGTAGCTTCTTGCAGCAGTACGCAATCTGCTCTTTCATGATTGGCCACTCCTTCCCAGGAATAGATCGTAGTCAAGTGCTTTGTTCTTAAGAGGCGGGAGTTCTGGTATGTCACTCGGGAGTAAAACAGGACTGAACTCGAAGCTTTCCGTGTTGAGCCGCCGGAATATAGCGAGAACACTATCGCTGTCTTTTGTCCCTCTCTCTAGAGCTACAAGGAAGGCTTCTACTGCACTCGAAAAGCCTGTATCTTCGCTCAGCTCTGCAAGGATCTTGAGAGTCTCTTTCTTGCTTGAACGATCACTCTGGTCAAGAAACTCTTGTAGTGGAGAAGGAAACAGTTCGTATATACCCGTGTATTTCAATGCTGCCGGTCTCCTGGACAACTGGATGAGATAAGGTATCCAGTTCATGGATTCTCTCTTCATCTGTCCATACTGTCTGGGATGAGTGATTATCTCTTTGTAGTCCCTGTCCATTACGATAACTTCATGAGCGGTCAGTCTTGCCCATATCTCGGTCTTTGCATATTTTGGAGCGCTTGAATAGGTATGCCTTCCTTTCTCAAGAGTGAACTTCGCGTGAGCATCTGTGCGAACGGCCAAGAGGATCGACTCATCGTACTTACTTTGCGCAAGAGTTAGAAGCTTTGTCCTGTCTTCTTCAAATCGCTCTCTTATCATGCCAGGCTTCGAATAGTGCGGTCTTTCCATATCATGATCACATCGAACCAGGAGCTCTTTGTTGAAGGCCATAAGGTCACTTATCTCTGGAACAGGAACTAGCAGGTTTCTCCTATGGTATCCCACTTTACTTTCGACGCTGCCTTTCTCATTCCCGCTCTGAGGATTACAAAAGACTGCTTCGAATCCATAGTGATTCTTGAATCTGAGAAAGTGTTCTGAAAGGACCCGGTCTCCTCCCTTCAATATCTTGCTGACCATGGATGAGGCGTTGTCAAACCATATTCGGTTGGGAACACCCCCTATGTGATTGAAGACATTCATGAGCCCTTCCATTAGGCATTGCTGGTTTTCTCCCTTGAAAAGTTGAAGATATCCCCCGTTGCTGTAGGGAAAGGAGACATTTAGAGTATATCCGTGACAGCGAACACCGTTTTCTATAAAGTCAGCTTCACCAAAGTCTACCTGTGCTTCACCGGGTTTGTGTTCCAAAGCGAAGTAAAACTCCTTGTTCTGTCCATAAAGTTCTTTTCTCTTCTGTGCCATGTATGTTGCCACAAGACGATATGAGCAGTCAAAGGAATCACCATGTTTTTCCTGAAGCCTTTTGAATACTCTTAAAGCCGTATGTCGCTGTTTCCTTCTTTCAAGTTTGTCTTGCTCAAGCCAACAATCAATCTCTTCTTTGAAAGGATCGAGCTTCGACTTAACTGCTTTCTTTGCCTGTGGTGGCTGTGTATTGAAATCATCCTTCAGAATGTACTTCTTCACTGTCTTCACATCCGTCTCTGTTTCTCTTGCAATCTCCACAATTCGCTTTCCTTCATTAAAATATTTGCTTCTGATAGAATTGATCTTAGCCATTGCAACCATCCTCCTTTGTTCCTCCCCTCATAGTGTCCTAACTACAAGGGTAGGTAATTCCGGGGGAAGTTGCAATGGCTCTTGCATTAACAGGGAATTCTCCTCTGCAATTTCAGGGATTCACTCGGCTCTTCCTCAATAAGTAGGAAAAGAGTGAAAGAATGCGTAGAATTGAGTAAGTCACTTATTTTATTATCGAAAGCGGATGAGGGAATTGGAAGAATTACTTAGGTCACTGGACCGGGATCTTGTGTTGATTGAGTCTCGAGTGTATGAAGACAGGATAGAACTACATGCAAAGATGGGACGAGAAGAAGCAGTGTGCCCCTATTGTGGTGCGAAGTCAAAGAGTGTTCACACGATTTATCTGAAAGCATTTTCCGATCTACCTGTTCAGAGTAGACAGTTGACAATAGTACTTCAAAGGAGGGTATTCTTCTGCAAGAATACAGAGTGTGAGAAATCGAAATTCGCAGAGAGACTCAGTTTTGTTGACGATTACGGGAGAAGAACAAAGAGATTGAATGAAAGAATAATCGAGTTGGCAGCAAGCATGAGTGCCCTGAAAGCTGAGGGAATAGTCAGTAATGGACTTACCGAAATATCCGACGACACGATTCTGAGGATGTTAAAAAAAACAGGTTATAAATAGAACGCTTCTCAAAACAGTCTGCATAGATGATTTCGCAACCAGGAAGGGCCACACATATGGCACATTAATGGTAGACTATGAGACCTCAAAGGTTGTAGATATGATTCCATCAAGGGATACTGGCGAAGTTACAGAGTGGTTGAGAGGATATCCCGAAATAGAAGTGGTATCAAGAGATGGGTCAATAGGATATGCGAAGGCTGTAGCAGAAGCTTTGCCCGGGGCACTACAGGTAAGTGATCGTTTTCATCTGGTTAAGAACCTTATCGATGGAGCAAGGGAGTATATTAGACGCACAATACCTCCCAGAATAAAGCTGAAAGAAGTAGTTGGCGAAAATCAAACAGTGAGAAAACTTACCAAGGCCGAAATCAAACGTAGAGAAACAGAAGAAGCGAAGAATGAGCTTGTTGGGACTGTCAAAGAAATGTACCTGAAGGGATACTCAGTAAGTGCCATTTCCAGAGAACTAAAGATAGATTGCCGGACAGCAACAAAATACGTTAAGCATCAGGGAAGGATGCTGAGCGCCTCAAGAGAAAGAAGAAGCATACTCGACCCATACAAAGAGACTATAATCACTCTTAATCATGAAAGAAAGACAATAGCCAGCATATTCAGAGTAATCGCTAAAGAAGGTTATAAAGGTTCATACAGGAATTTGAACGCATTCTTGGCTGAACACAACGAAGGTTTGGGAAGAAGGCACAGAAAGACTTCTCCCGAAAAGATTCTTAGAAGAGGACTGTTGATCTCATTTCTACACAACGATATCTCAAGGTTCAAAGTGGAAGATCAAGAGAAGATAGAAGAGTATCTCAAGACAAACAAGAACCTTCAAAACCTCTGCTCGGCAGTTAACGACTTCAGAGACATATTTAGAGTCAAAGATGATTCAAGGCTTGAAAACTGGTTGGAAAAAGTAAAAAAGTTCAATATCCGTGAGCTAACAACCTTCGCCAGGGGAATAGAAAGAGACATTGAGGCAGTTAAGAATGCGATCAGGACTGAGTTTAGCAATGGAGTCATAGAAGGCGTCATAAACAAGCTTAAGGTGATTAAGCGGATAATGTACGGGAGATGTTCATTTGAACTATTGCGAGTGAAGGTGATCATGAGTTAGTTCATATAATCTGAGGAAGAGCCATTCACTCTCTGCAATTACCGGTACTTATATTCTGCAGCAAACACTCAAGAACGTGGTCGATCTGGCATGGGTGTTTGTTTCGAGAGCTACTGTTCAAGATAATGTGATAAAATCATTTGGGTTAAGAGAACATTGAACTGAAGATATCGTGATATTTTTGTGATTTGCCATACTTAGGATTCTATAAGCTGTTTGGACTTACCAAAAAAAGGACTCCCGTCAGTGCCTATGTCATTTTCTTTTTAGTAGCAGTTAATCAAATCGGGATCTAGTGAAAGCCTCATTCTGGAATGACGGTGATGAAGCGGATACGGAGGTTACGCTTGAGAAGATTTGCTGAATCTAGGAGCAAAGGAATGACAGTTACAGAGTTGATGGTAGCTTTGGCTGTTTCGACAATTGTTTTGCTAATTGTCACTCTTGTCACTACGCAATCGCTGAAGATAACCAAGGCTACCAAAGCTTCTATGACCCTCGACGAGGAGATAACGAAGCTACATACTTCTATGAATTATCTCGTGTCTAGAGAATTCACATTTCTTTATGGCATTAGTGATCCGCAATTTTCAGATGCATCGTTGACTCTGATAAACAATATTCCTTCAAGCGATAGTAGTGGAGTAAGGTACGCTACTTCAACGATTTTCTATGAACCAGAGAATGCGAGAATAGTTCACGAGTTTTATGGTAAGGATCTCAGCATCAAACGCTCTACATTAGTAGAGAATGTCAGTGCTTTCAAGTTCGATTTAATACCGAATACTTCGTACCTGTCATATGATGCGACATTCTCATATTATGATTCCACAGCGGCTACTAGACCAATTCTGATTAGAAGGACGAAAGGGTCGGTGAGGTTCTATTAGGAAGGGATTTACAGTAATCGAAGTTACTATTGCTATTGCGCTGCTTGCCCTTTTTGTCGGGGGTGGTGTTTTTTTGATCGTTAAGTACAATTCAATGTCATCAAAAATCACTGATGTGTCTGTGCTTGAATCAGCTTCAAGTTTCGTTCGCTATTACTTTAGGCAGAACTCGCTCCTAAGAGCATCTAGGAACTCACTTTCAGCTCAGCTTACCTATATAATCAGTTCCCTTAACGGAGAGGATGGTTTATTGAGGAAGGCAGGTTTTGGTCACCTTGAAGTCTCGGATGAAAGCGACTTCAGTGAGTTGGTCTCTGGATTATCTGTGTATCTGTACTCGTTTGAGATAATTATTAGGGATATTCGCAATGGTAAGGAGGAGAGGGTTTATGTCATCATCCCAGTTGGTTAGAAAGAAAGGGTTCGCACTAGCTGCGACTCTAATGCTTATTGCCTTTGGGACAATTGTTCTTCTTGCAACTGGTCTCCAACTTTCTAGAACTTCCGGAGTCCTGAACTCTCAAAGGTCAATTAGCAAAACGCAGAGTATTGCCAACAACGCTGTCGAAGTGGCTTCTTTCTATTTCTTATATGACCCCACAGCGAGCAGCATCAGTAAATCCACTTGGTCAGGATTATCCGAATTCAAGTCGATGCTTGACTCAAGATCTGGCATAGATAGTCTTTACTGGTCTGAGTTTGTTGGAGATCTGACTGCAAGTACGCCGTGCTATGATCTTATGAGTTATGTTAATAGTCATGCTTCCGATGAGGGGTTGGGAAGCGGCGATTACTCGCTTGGGGCATATGTTTACCCACTTGGGGATAGATTTGCGACTATTGCCTATGCTGAGAAGCAAGGGGTTAGGAGATATTCATTGGGGCTAATGGAAACGATAGGGATCGCTGAAGGTGGGTTGCCTGCATTAAGAACAGTCTCGCTTGAGCGTGCTCTTCAGGTAATGAGAAATCCAAACGGAAACAAGATAGTTGGAGACTTAATATATGGTAATGCTCTGATCGCAGGGTTACTTTCACTTGACATCACGCAGTCAGCAACTCCTGGGGAGATCGTTGCCGGAGGAGTGAGTGCTGGTCAACTAAGCATATCCCCTCTAGTAGGTACTGACTTAGAGACGTACTTAGCAGGATTCCCTGGATGGTATACTGCCGTAAATGAAGATCCATACACGCTCTATGAAAACTGGTATAGCGAATATCTTGATAGTTTCCCCACAGAGCAACCCTTCACGTATGTTCTTGACAGTGATGATTATTCAAACGTGGTTGCAGAGGTTTCTCATGTCGGTGAGGAAACTGTAGTGATTATCAAATCTAATCAGTCTAGCCCGCAGTTCTATGGTACATTCTCTTCGTCTGGATTAAGAATTGAGCTGGGAGATAAAGAATTCACTGTTCCTTCGGCCGTTGTTCAGGAGAATACGATCCATATATGGATTGAAGACGGGGATTTCACAATTCTACATGAAAAAGAGAATAATCCGCACATGATAAGCGAAGTGAATGGAAAGTATGACATCAGGGTGGGAAACGGCGACATTACTATTGGTACCAATCTTGTATACAGCGATCTTAAGAGCAAAGTGAATAACGGTGGAAACTCTCCTGTTGCAAACCAGACTAAGGCCACTTCTATTACTACAATACAAGATATTCTTAAGACACCTAATAACGACTACCTGAGATTGGCTGCGGATGGAGGAGATTTGATTCTTAAGTACGACAGAGAATCGACGACAGGAGACAGAGTATTAACAGGAGACTTCTATGCCTTTGCAAATGAATCTAATTCAGTGGGAGGAAATGTTGATTTCCTTGACTTAGATACCATAAGCAATGTTGTAAGCGGTGGACAGTATTCCCAGATGTTTCTATTGGGTTCACTTACTTCGCGCAGTTTTGATGAAAACGGTAGCACTCTCTTCAATCAGGAAAATAACAAAAACAAGCCCCCGGATATTGTTGACCTTCTTAGATCTCTTGTGCTAGTTGCTACTGGAGGGTCAGGCGGTACAGGTGATCCGTCACAAGGTTCTGGAAATAGACTAGCACTTCTTGGTATTCAGAGTTGGTAATATAAAGTTATTGATTGTTTTTTCGGTCTGGGGAAGAAGAGATTCTCTTCTTAGCTTCTAGTACTATATGCCACAGTTAACCCCCAGAGGGCCCTCGCGGATTGCGGGGGCTTTTATATTGAAACTCACAGCGATTACCTGTTAGATGTCTTCGTGCCACTTCGATTATTTGATCAGTTCTGAGAATTAAATATGAAGCCTCGAGATAAGGCCTTCAGAGAAAATTCCGGCGATCTCTCCAGATGTTCTTGAGCTATTTCTTGCCAAAGCGTCATCATCATCATAGCGGTCGATGGCTTTTGAATCGAGCATTGATAGCTGTATAATAGTTAATCAAAGAGGGGGAGTGTATGTTTCGAATGGACAATAGAATTGTTGAACTCGCTTCTCACGAGCTGGATTTGCATCCCGAAGCAAGGCTCGACGATCTTTACAAGCTGTTTTATCAAGGCACGTTCGGTCCGAAGCACTTGATGGAAGACCAGGCCGTCGCGCTTAGATACCTTGCGGAGGAAATCGACTGCGAAGAGTTCGATCAGGTCCTCTGGCAAGACGTCAGCTATATGGAAAACTTCTTCAGGCTGAATCTTGTTCTTGTAAAGAATAGACAGGTTCTGATCGACGATCTCTTTCGAGCTTTGGTAGCAAGTTCAAGGGTAGGTGCCTCAATGACGCGCGAGGACTGGAAGCTTGAGTGGCTGAGGATAGAAGCGGTTCTCAGGGACTCTCTGCCCGAAAGTATCTTTACTCCGGAATCGACGATTTCAGTCAAGGAGGCCCTTGAAAGCGGCCGGTTGTTACATCACAGTTCTTACTACAAAAGAAGTTATCACCCTCACTACAGAGTGATAAGCCGGGAGTGGTTCGAGAGGCTTATCGGAACTACTTACTGATCGACGTCCCTGCTTCATATTCTCTCTAGCATCTTCGATTCAGCTTTTTCCTGAGATGCTGATTCAGTATCCTGTTATCGGTTGCTTGTGATGTGCTTGTTGTCTGTGCTATAGAAAGAAGCGATTCAGTCTAGAGATTAATACAGTGTGAATGTTAATTGTTTTGATTCAATGCAGACAGTGGGCACAAATTCCGAAACAGTGGACGATCGGAGAAAGCAGATTGGGGAATTGACAAAACGCTCTGTAGGAGCCGTATTAATCCGCAAACCGATTTTCCGTGAACGGGAAAACCGAAAGCGGATTATCCGTAGCCGGAAAACCCGCCTCTACTAAATAATGATATTACTAAAGGATACTTCGTATCGAAGGAGCTCGATCGATTATTTCTAAGCACAGGCAAAAACTCTATCATAACGAGTCATTATTCAGGCGAAGTTTAGCGCAAGATCGGCAGTTATCCTGCTTCTATACTGACAACTTTGAGATGCGAAGAACAGCGAGCTGCTGTCAGCCGTTGGCTGCTTTTGACGTTGCGCTTCGCTATAGCATTAGAAAAGGTCTGTATGAGCCCCTCGGTAAAAGTCTGTATTGAAGAAAAACACAAATCTTGAAAACTCAATGCCAGTAGATTGCATAATGCTTTCTCGATTCATTTGTTCAGGAGGAGAGTAGAAGATTCCCTTATCGAGATAGCTTCATTTCGCCGCTAAGTCAAGCTATAATAGCTTTGAAGGGAGGTAATAGAATGAAGTCTATCGTTGTCTATTTCTCATATGATGAAAGCACAAAGGTTCTTGCAGAAGCTATGGCCTCTTCAATCGATGCTGACCTTCTTCGGCTGGTGCCTACGGGGGAGTTCTCTCGAACCTATTATCACCACGTTGAGAATCCCGAGCAAATAGAGACCACTCCCGGATACGATCCTGACAAGGAACACATTTGGGGAAGCGAGTCGGTAACTATGAATAACAAGCCTGAACTTGAGCCATATGGCTTTGATCCTGACAATTACGATCTTATAATCATAGGCAGTCCCGTGTGGGCACTCACTTATGCGCCGCCGATAAGTACATTTCTCGCAGAAAACAAGCTGGAGGGAAAGAAGATAGCTCTATTCTGTACACATGATGGAATGATCGGCGCAGCATTTGAGAATCTCAAGAAGGCATTGAAGGGTAACGAAGTGATTCAGGAGATTGACTTCGAGGCACCTTCTTCAAGGCTTGAAGAGTACGTTGAAACCGCAAAAGAGTGGGCTAGAGAGCTTGGGGAAGGACTGTAGCGGAACCACGTTATAGGATGCAAATGCCGGGTTCTGTTCCCGGCGTTTTTCTTTTCCAAAAGAGCTTGCTATTTTCGGTAAATGTGAAGGATCAGGCATCTCTTGATGCAGGTATTTGCGCTCTGGTCTCTTCGTTACAGTTGTGCACATTGAAACCAGTAATATGATTAATCTTGAGTTTAATTGTCAAATTATATAGAATATATGTAAAGAGGTGATTGAATGCTAGACAAACAGGAGATCATGAAGGCGATCGGCCTAAGAGTGACTCAGAGAAAGTTCCAGGAAAAGCAACTGTCTCCTGAGCAAAGGAAACAAGTGGATTCTGCTATTGGAGACATTATTCCTCTTAACTCGGATGCTCCTTTGCAATGGTATTTCACTCCGCAGTTTCCGTCTGGTTCAGGAATCGTTCTCGCTAAGCTGAAGGAGTTCACTACTCCCAATCTGATTCGGTTCGGTTTCGAAGGCGAGCAGATAGTTCTTAATCTCACCCTGAAGGGTTTCTCCACTAGCTGGGCCCGACTGCCAAACTACCTGTCCATGATAATCGTGGGCTTTCCCGCTAATAGCGAAGGAGACATTGTTGAGAGAGCCTCTAGATTTCTCTTCAGGGAGGCAAATAGAAAGCCGTTTGCGGAGATTGTTTCTGGCAAGACAGAGTACATAGATGAAAGTATGAAGGATATTTTGAATGCGGGAAGGATGTCGCCTTCTTCATTCAACAGGCAGCCCTGGAGATTTGAGATTCTCGACAGGAACAGCATAGCAATTCACGGATGGAAGAAGATTCCACTGATCTACGAGGATGTCATTTCGATCGATCTGGGAGTTGTAATATCTCACATGTACCTTATGGCAAAGTCAATGAATGACGATGCAAAAGTCGAGCCAATAAGCCTCAGGAGCTACCTGCTGACATTCTGAAATTCGTTTTTCTGAGATGTTTCAAGGGGAAGGCTTCAGGTTCTGATGATCATAGCTAGTGACCCATATTCAACACTTGGGAGAGTACGTGATGAGCTGAAGGCGGTTTGACGGGTTTTCCGTATGGTTTTGCTTATACACATTATGGGCCTACTTCTTCTCCTGTAAGCAGCTGTGCTGTCACGTCAATGGAGACGGCGCTCAGCTTCCCAAAAGCGCCAGGATCGAATTGATAGCAATGTAAAGGGCAACTGAGATCAATCCCGAAATTACGGGAGTAGATACCCATCCAAAGACAATTCTCTTTAGGAGCCTTGCATCAAAGTTTCTCGATCCTCTCGCAAGCCCGACTCCAATAACCGCTCCGACTATTGCCTGCGAAACCGAAACGGGAACCCCAATGAACGCGTAAATTAGGACGGTCAATGATTGTGCCAGTAAGGCAATAACCGAAGCGAACGATTCGAGGGCGACTATCTTTGTCCCGATCGTGTACATAACTCGCTTGCTGAACATTATAGCTCCGGCCGATATGCTCAGCCCTCCAATCAATACAGCCTTCTCAACACCGATGATATCTGCAAAGGTTCCTGTGATATTTGCAACGTTATTTGCTCCAAGAGCGAATGAACCGAAGCCACCAACAATTACCGCAAGTGATTTAAGGAGTATGTCCTGAACAAGAATTGAACGTACTCTTTTGAAGGCGACACCAATAAGTCTATACAGGAAAAGAGCAACGATCGCCGCTACAAGTGGAGTCGTTATCCAGCAAGAGACTATTTTCAACACAACCAGCCAATCAACGCTTCCACTCAGAAGTCCAATGCCAACTACCGAGCCTACAACGGCTTGCGAAGAGGAGACAGGCAACCCCAGCCTGTTAAGCAAGAGAACGGAGATTCCCGCTGCCGCTGCGTTGACTGAAGCAGAGAGCAATGTGTGAGAGCTGAGGCTGGAGAGAGTTTGCATTCCACCGGCCCCACCCAGAATAGCTCCAACAAGCACAGCAAAACTTGAGATCAGCGCAGCTGATCTGTATTTAAGAATTCCACTTGTTACGGTTGTACCGTATATATTGGCTGCGTCATTCCTTCCGAGAGTCCATCCAAAGAAGACAGCAGGCAGAAATGCTAGGAACACGCCGATCCCTTCATAATCAGTGATAAAAAGGATTATAGCACCAAAGAGATGTATTTACTTATGGGGTGTATGCGTTACAGGAGCGAATGTCATCGCCTATTCGCCTTCTGGCTGTTCGATCTCCTTCAAGCAGTATGTGTAGTATCTCTTCTTGTTGTTGCTGTCTATCTTCATCTTCAGACCGTGCATCTCGTTCTCAAAGCCGGGAAACTTGTTGTCGAACTCCTCCGAGAGATTCAGATATTCGATGATTCTCTTCGTGTCGTCTGTATATCTCTCGCCAGGCATTATCACGGGTATTCCCGGAGGGTAAGGAACGACCATTACAGCTGAGATTCTATCCTGCAGCTCACGGATTCTGACCAGTTCAGTATTGCCGTTAACCAACTCTGAATAGGCTTTGGACGGAAGCATAACCTGCTGGGGATTCCGAGAGTAAACATCCTTCAAGACCTTGGTTATCTTGACCTTTCGGAGGTATTCATGCATCTGTCTGCAAAGCTCCTGAAGGGTCATCTTTCCATATTTCTTTGGGAACTCTCTGACGATATCGGGAAATACATCATCCAGAGGAGCGTCCTCATCGAAGAGCTTCTTGAAAGTGAAGAGCTCTGCGAGCAGAGTTCCAGACTTTCCCTTTGTCAACCCGAGGGAGAAGAGTATCAGGAATGAGTAATGACCCGATTTCTCAACTACTATTCCCCTGTCTCTAAGGAAAGTTGTGACTATCGTTGCTGGGATTCCCCAATCCCTCATCCGACCTTGTCTCGTTATTCCCGGGGTCATAACGGTCACTTTTATCGGATCGAGAAGAACGTAGTCGTTCTCAAGCTTTCCGAATCCATGCCAGTCTTCGTTTGCTTTGAGATACCAGCAGTCAGGTCTGTCCTTGAGAATCGATTCATCGATGTCTTCGAGATCGAAGGTCTTTCTTTGCCCGTCTTCTGTCCCAATCGAGACCTTTTCCGGCTGCCAGATCTCGAGCCACCAGCGTCTCTTTCGCTCTGATTCTTTGGACTCGATTTCTTCCTTCAGATGCTTCATCTTCTTTCTGAAAATGATTGCCTCCTGAATCGTCTCGTCAATGAGGAATTTGCCTGCGTTTCCGGCCATCATCTTTGCCGCTACATCCAGGGAAGCGATGATCGCATATTGAGGCGAAGTAGACATGTGCATCATGTATGCCTCGTTGAATCTTCCATGATCTACCCTTTTTCTACCGTCCTTTACATGTATCATAGAGCCTTGAGAGAAGGCAGCCAGTAGCTTATGAGTGGAGTGCGTAGAGAAGACCACCGGAGATTTCTCTCTGTCAATGTCTGGTGACATTCCGAAGCGGCTCATATACATTCTATGAAATTTCGCATAGGCGTACCATGCCTCATCGAAGAGAACGAAATCCACAATCTTTTCAAGCTTGTCGAGGATGGTTTTCGCGTTGTAACAGAGGCCGTCATATGTCGAATTAGTGATTACAGCAAGTTTTATTCTGTAGTTCTCTTTGTCTTCCACGAGAGGGCTTTCATTTATTGCCTTTTCGATTTCACTCCATTCAAAATCCTCTTCATGGATCGGCCCGATAATTCCTAAAGAGTTTCTGCTAGGCGTGAGGTAGATTGGTATCGCACCTGTCATTATTATTGAGTGCATAATCGACTTGTGGCAGTTCCGATCTATAAGGACAATGTCCCCCGGGGTCACACAATAATGGAAGACGATCTTGTTGGATGTTGAGGTACCGTTCGTCACAAAATATGTCTCGTCGGAACCGAAAATCTTGGCAGCAGACTTTTCCGATTCTCCGATGGCTTCTGTATGCTCGAGGAGAGAGCCAAGTTCCGGCACCGAAACGGATAAGTCGCTCCTGAAAATGTTCTCCCCGAAGAAGTTATGGAAGATCTTCCCGGTAGATGACTTGAGGAAAGCCTCTCCTCCGCTGTGACCGGGGGTGTGCCACGAGTACTTGAATTCATCCACGTATCGTATGAGCTCTTTCAGAAAGGGGGGCTGCAGTTCGTCCATGTAGCGCTCTGTTGCTTCCTCAATTCTTCCCGCGATGAAAGAGGGACTGTCTTCGAGCTTCCAAACGTAGCCGTCGATCTGACTGATTATTTCGAGAGGAATCTCCATAACTTTTAGTTTCTCAGTCATGAGGAATATGGGAATAAGCATATTCCTTCCGCGGATTATCTCGATTATCTCTCCCGGGCCTAGAAACTCAGCATCTGGTTTGATCACAAGATCCCAGTCGAGCAAAACACAGCTGACATTTGAATGAGACATGAACTCAATTCTACAGTCGTAGCCTGAGTAAGACTCTATGACTGAAAAACCTCGCTTCTGAAGCTCTCTTATGATCTCTCTTGTCGCTCTCCCCCCAGTGTTTTCTGAAAGTAAGTCATCGTCAACTACCAGAACAGGAAAGTCCTTGAACAGCTCCATTCTATCCCCTCGATTCTGCCTTTCTGTAGGCAACAAACGAACCCTTCGGTACTCCGAGAAAGCTGCCGATTACATCGCACTTGGCCATAAGCAAAAAGAAGATCTCGCGTTTTGCCGAGCTTAAACCTTCTAGATTGCCCTGTCCTTTAGAGATTACTACATCGGCCCTGGAATAAACATCGAAAAAACCTCTCTGCATAGTCTTTTCCTGAGCGCCAGGTGCATCTGCTCCAGAATCGATTATCGTTGCTACTTCGTCCATGCCTATTTCAAGGGCCTCTCGCATCGTTATGTCATTAAGAGCCGGTATTGTTCTTACCGAGAAGTAGCTGTTCGGCACTCCGGAGAGTTCTAGCAGAAGTTTATCGAGAACAGCTTCGCCGCAGTTATCGCCGACTATGAGAAGCGAGTTGGTGCTTCGTATCCTTTGC
The DNA here is from genome assembly GCF_002752635.1 of Mesotoga sp. Brook.08.105.5.1. Taxonomy (NCBI): domain Bacteria; kingdom Thermotogati; phylum Thermotogota; class Thermotogae; order Kosmotogales; family Kosmotogaceae; genus Mesotoga; species Mesotoga sp. Brook.08.105.5.1. The sequence continues at coordinate 105,240 of NZ_AYTW01000012.1, read as the reverse complement.
GCTAGCTCTTCTAGATCATCTATTGCGAAAGGTCTCGACAGTGCATCCTTCATTGTCTTATGAATGTCAATCTTATGACCAGGAGCAACATCTATAATATTACCGGCTACCGATAGTTTCAGCGCTCCTAACAAAGGATCGTCAAGCTTGAGGAGTTCCTCCTTAAGATCGTCGTATATTTCCATAAGACTTCTGTTTGAAAGTCTCTTGACGTCACTGAAAGCGTCATGGTGGCCAAAGAGAGGTTTCAATGCCTCTCCGACCTTTCTGCCGATATCTATAGGAGTATCTGACCAATCCATCTCCGCAACCTCTTTGAGAAAGGTTCTAACAACCTGTTTCTTCTCTTCCTCTCCAGCGTTATTAACGTCTAGAATCCGTAGCAAACTGCTCAGATTGCAGGGGATGCACCTAAGATCTATCTTCATTCAATCACCTCACACTGAATTATACAGTGTTTTGTTGAGCGAGACTTCTACCCGATTTGACTTGTAGGTCTAGGCTGGAGGGGAACTTCCCGACGTAGTCGGCCTCGCCTCCTGCAGAAGGCAGCATTGCGTCCGCCGATGTTCTTTCGGCGCCTTGCGTCTAATTTCAGCAGCGACTGAGTTTTCACTCGCCTTCTCGTGAGCGAAGCGAACGTCTCGCCAATGCTCTTTCTCGATTGCTCTTTCGGAGAACGGATAACCCTCAACTCATAACCAGTTGCTTTGCTCTTTCCTACCCCCTACCTGCAGCCCCCAACCACGCTTGTTACACAGCATGATATAATTGTTCTGTATTACAGGAGGTGTTAGCAGTGTATTACAGATCAAAAGAAAATGGGATTTTTAATTTCAATCTCTACTCAAATTACAGGGCAGTAGGGAGTCGATACATCGCTACACGTCCATCGGAGCAAGAAGATGTTGTTGAGGAACTGAACAGCGAAGATGATGCGAAGCTTTTCGAAGACTTTATCTGGGCTTCTCTCCAGAGAGTTCGCGACTATATCGACTTCAAGGACTTTGATAGTTTTTGTCATGGAAGAAGGCAGTGAATGTAAGGCTAAAGGCGAGTAAAGCAACGGAAAACAGAAGATGATGTGAATAATCGCGCATAGTGTTCCGACAGTACCTCAGGCAGTGTATAATAACAAGGATCTACCAGACGGTGGTCGGAGAAAAGGAGGTAAGAATGGAACTAAACCCTTGTTCAGTTGTTTGTATAGGTATTCGAAGTCTTAGTTTTTCTAATCACGTTGTTCTTTCCTCAGAAAAAGGTGCTCGCCTTTCTCTCCGCGCTCGTCGTCCTTGCTTCTAACTGAAAAACTTCTAGAAGAGCTAGCATCCTGATAACTATTCTTGTAACTGGATTTATCCTATTTGATTGTTCTAACTTGCAGCAGGCAAGAGGAATTTGACAATTGCTTACATTCTCATGGAGGTGGGAAATATGGTTAAAAAGAGCATACTTACTCTTCTTATAATTCTTTTCATAAGCATTACAGCGTTTTCACTTACTTTCGAAGTATCAATAAGCCAGGACGCACTGGATACAGTAGCGTCTCTAGGTTTAGAGACACCGATCAACGGACGGGTACTCGTAATTGTCAGCAAGGATTCTTCTAGAGAACCTAGCTTGCAGACAGATGTAAGAGGAGTTCCGTTCTGGGGAAAGGATGTCTTCGATATGACATCTGAATCGGTAGTGGAGATCTCAGATGGAGATATGGCTGTGGCAGGTTATCCAATTGAGATATCGGAACTACCGGCCGGAGAATACTTTGTACAGGCTTTTGTAAATGTTTACACGACCTTCGCTAGAGCCGACGGTCATACCATACTCATGCACGATGACACTGGAGACGGGCAGTGGTTCTGGGAATCAGTTGGCAATGCAAAAAGCAAGACCAAGAAGATCTATCTTGATCCGGCAAATCCCGGTACAGTGAAACTGGCTATCACAGAAGTGATAATGCCCGATTATGAACTAGAGCCGGGCATGGTGCTTCAGCAGGGGAATTACTCAGATACTGAATGGGTGAAGTACATAAAGATCAAGAGCGATGTTGTTTCCGAGTTCTGGGGCAAAGATATGTATATTGGAGCCAATGTCCTTCTCCCCGAAGGTTACTACGACAATCCTGATGTGTATTATCCGGTGATCTACTATCAGGGACACTTCCCTGGAGGCAGTGCTCCGGTGGGATTTAGAGTGAACAACGACGTATATAAGTTCTGGAATGAGGAAGGAAATGCAAGATTCATAGCCGTATCGTTCAGAGATGCCACTCCTTACTACGACACGTCTTATTCCGTCGACTCGGCGAACTCTGGCCCATACGGGACTGCAATAACAGAAGAACTCATACCTTATCTCGAAAGCCAGTTCAGAATGATTCCCGAGAAATGGGCAAGAATTCTTGCAGGCGGATCTACCGGAGGATGGGAAGCCCTTGCCATGAAAGTCTTCTACCCTGACTTTTTTGGAAGAACATACGTCTGGTATCCCGATGGAGTCGACTTCAATTATTATCAGTTGATCAACATCTACAACGATGACAATGCTTATTACTCCGACTTTGGCTGGATAAAGACCGAAAGACCGAGTGCAAGAGATACTCATGGTAACATCAGTTTCACCGTGAAGCAGGAGAACTACTTCGAAATGGCTGCTGGACCGAGCAACAGATCTGGCGGGCAGTGGTCAGTTTGGGAAGCTACATACAGTCCTTTGGGAGCCGACGGATTCCCTCAGCCGATTTGGGATCAGGTAAGTGGAGAAATAAACAAGAAAGTTGCCGATTACTGGAAGAAGAATTACGATCTCAACTACATTCTTCAGGAAAACTGGGAAGAGATAGGTCCCAAGATAGCCGGTGATGTGCATGTTGCAGTTGGTGATATGGACAACTACTACCTCAATGAGGCGGTATATCTCTTGAAAGCAGCTATGGAGAAAATGGAGAACCCGGTTTCTGACATGACTTTCGATTTCGGCCCGAACCAGGGTCACGGATGGAAAGGCTGGAGTCCAGCCGACCCCAGCAAGGCACTTGCTCTCCAGGAATGGCTTGCACAGCTTTCAGACTACATGAAGGAAACCGCTCCGGAGGAAGCAGAAAAGAACTGGATCTACTAGATACTCCAACATAAAGAAGAGGGATGCTAGAATTGACCGGAGGGGAAACCCTCCGGCTTCTTTATTCAGGAGGTGTTCTTCTGAGGATTCTAATAGTCGAAGACGAGGCAACGATATCTGCCTTTCTTCAGAAGGGTTTGAAAGAGGAGGGCTTCGCAGTGGATGCAGCGAGAAGTGGAAATGAAGCCCTGGAACTAGCTTCATCAAACCAATATGAAGTAATAGTTCTGGACATTCTTTTGCCTGGCAAAAATGGTTTCGAAGTCTGCAGTGAACTGAGAGCAAGCGGTAATTACACACCTGTTCTCATGTTGACTGCTCTGGATTCTGTAGACGAGCGGGTTAAGGGGCTTAACACGGGAGCGGATGACTATCTCGTAAAACCATTTGCATTCAAGGAACTGCTTGCAAGGATCAATGCGTTGCTTCGCAGGCCGCGTGAAACTTTTGAAAGGGTTTTGAGAGTCGGGGACTTGTCTATAGATACTGTCTCTCATATGGTACGAAGGGATGACGTGGAGATTGAGCTTTCACCCAAAGAGTACAGGCTTCTGGAGTATCTTGCAAGAAATGCTCATCAGGTTCTGAGCAGGACACAGATCGCAGAAAGCGTCTGGGATCAAGATTTTTTCAGTGATTCGAACGTCGTCGATGTCTACATAAGATATTTGAGAAAAAAGATTGACGATCCTTTCTCCACAAAGCTAATCAACACTGTTAGAGGCTTCGGTTACAGGCTAGGTTGATACGATGAAAAGGATAGTTCCTATCAGGATAAAGCTGACTCTCTGGTACGTCCTTTTCCTGGGTGTTATTCTATTTGCGTTTAGCGTTTCGATCTATGCGATTCTCAGCGCACAGCTTCATAGCGAAGCCGATTCGTCATTGAGAATCGTATCTTCGCAGCTCCTTGCAAATATCGAGATCGTCCAGGATCTTCCGATATTCAGGAAGACCGTCGAAATGGAATCTCTCAGTAACAGGTTACTTGCCGAAGGATTCGCTGTCAGGTTGATGGATGGATCGGGAAGCATTGTTGAGGGTTTTGGGCCGTTTGGAATTCTAAAGGCCTCATTAGAGCTTTCTGACAGGGAATTCACTACAGTCTCTACATCTGTGGGCGTCTGGAGGATTTTCACCGTTAAGATTGGTCAGTGGGGATGGATGCAGGTGGGAGAATCTCTTTCGAGTGTCAGAATTGCCCTCTTCCGACTGTCCAGGTTGATGCTGATTCTCGGACCTACGATAATCATTCTTGCAGTGCTTGGCGGGTTTTACATGGCAAAGAAATCGCTTGAGCCCGTGGAGAGAATTACGCTGCTTGCAGAAGAGATCAGTGTTGAAAAACTCAACAAGAGGCTCAACCTGACTTTGCCAAATGACGAGCTAGGACATCTCGCCAGTACTTTTGACGGAATGCTCGAGAGACTTGAAGAATCCGTCAAGAAGCAAAGGCAGTTCACGTCTGATGCGGCGCATGAGTTGAGAACGCCTTTGACAGCGATTAGAAGTATTGTGGACGTTACACTTCACAGAGATAGGGATTCCGATGAATATGTGAATGCGCTTGTTCAGATTCAGAACGAAATTGAAAGACTTAGCAGTATTATAGATGATCTTCTTGTAATCACGCGGCTTGAGAATAGTCTTCAAAAAGGTGATTACAAAGTCTTTCCAGCAGGGGTCTTAATCGAAGATGTTCTTGACACGATAGCAGTCCTCGCCAAAGAAAAGAACATACATATTATGACGGAAATTCCTTCTGACCTTGAGATAGCAGGCGATCGACAAAAGCTTTCTAGAGCAATCTTCAATCTCGTGGATAATGCGATAAAGTACACCCCCGAGGGCGGCCAGATAAGGATATCCGGAGAGAAAGACCAGTCAAGAGAAGAAGTCGAAATTCTCATAGAAGACAATGGAATAGGAATACCGGTAGATGAGATTGACAAGATATTCGACAGGTTCTATAGAGTTGACAAGGCGAGATCTGAGACAAGGGGCACAGGACTTGGGCTGTCTATAGCTCAGGAGATAGTGAAGGCTCACAACGGAACGATAACTGTAAAGAGCTCATCTCAGCAGGGATCTGTATTCAGAGTGACTCTCCCCTTGAAAATTAGAAAACTCTAATCTGAGTCTAATTCTTCTCTAATCTCTCCGATTTATATTTGGTTGCAGCAGCGATAGAAGTTTCACATAGATGTGATCCCCGTACACAGATGTAGATCAAGCAATTGCGGGAAGGGGAGCCTGGAAATGAATCAAGCTACTCCGGCAAGGCGATAGCAAGACAGGCTCCCATTCTGGAAAAATGAAAAAAGCCCTTTTCATCATCCCCAAAATAGAAGCCAGGTGACTGGCTTCTATTATTCTAATCTCTCCGAGGGAGTGACACCGACATCCTGGAATGAATCTTAAGCATTCCCTCGGCTTGAAGGAAGCTTAAGATATCAAATAACTCGTACCTCAACATGTTCAGCTCCCCGGCCAAAGCGTCTATGTTTATATATATATCGGGATCGTTTGAGGTCAACTCCTTGAGCTTCAAGATCACCGCCTGCCTTTGCTTTTCCTTGTCAGGGATCCCGCCTCCTTCAACTTGAAGAATCCCCTTGTGAGTAATCCTGCCCATTCTGAAAGGCTTGATCTCGATCAGTTCTTCATCCACTAGTATATTCAGGCTTTCGTTCACTTCCCCGGGACAACCTCCGACTTCCCTAATCAACTCGTCAACAGAGAAGTATCTCTTTTCTCTCCCGAGAACTTTGTCGTATATCTTCGCCAATATTGATTGTTCATGCTCTGATATGCCCATTTCAATACCTCTTTGGTTTTCCTACCGGAGCCATGTAAATGACAAATTCGTCATAACCATCTAGACCTATCAACTTATCGATCTTCTCCTGATCGTAAGCTGCAATGGCGCATGTTCCAAGGTTTAGGGCCTCACAGGCAAGGTATAGATTCTGGCAGATATGACCTGCGTCCAGAAGGATTGGTTTGTATGATGTCAGGTCGTATCTCCACTCTGTCCTGTAGGGGATGACCGACCATACGAAAGTTGCAGCGCAATGTCCAACGAACTTCTGGCCTAGAGCGGCATCAGCAACTTCACTGGCGAAGTCGCCTTCCTTCTCCAAAACCAAAGAGTGAGACAAGGCGACGTAACGATAAAGGCCTCTCTTCAACCCTTTTACCAGTCTAACGAATATGTATGTCTCAAACGGGTGCCTTGCTCCAGCAGACGGGACAGTTCGCAACGTCGCATAGTTGTTTTTCATCACTGCTTTTACACCCTGAGAAGACCAGAGAAGAAAAGACAAAGCCTCAAGCGACAACTTCTCATCCGAGTAGACTCTTCTGCTTTCTCTAGAAAAAACTATCTCTCTCAAATCCTTCATTATAAGGTGAGTTGAGTTTGGGTCAGGAAGACTAATAAGGTCGTAACCCTCCGAGCTCTTCTCAAGAGAGGGCTGCGGCAGTCCCTTCATCTGATCTGTCTTGTTCATCTCTCTATTGACTTCTTGCCATATCTTGTTGCTCAAGAAAGCTCTTCCTTCCTTTCTTGTCATCATGAGAGCTCGCCTCCTTCGATTCATATAAATAAGTGTAGCACAGCAGCAAAAAAGTGAAGGACAGACTTGCAAATCTAATCAGAGCTTTTCAACAAGAGCCGCTATATGCTGGTCGCTGACGAAGACAACGTTGGCCGTCAACGGTCCGCCGTCCACCGAAGATCCGCTGTGCGCTTAAGAACGAGGACCCGCTGATCGTTGAAAGAGCGGTCCTCCGTCAGCCGTCAACGGTCCACCGTCCACCGAAGATCCCGCTGTGCGCTTAAGAACGAGGACCCGCTGAACGCTGGAAGAGCGGTCCTCCGTCAGCCGTCAACGGTCCGCCGTCCACCGACCGAAGATCCGCTGTACGCTTAAGAACGAGGACCCGCTGATCGTTGAAAGAGCGGTCCTCCGTCAGCCGTCAACGGTCCGCCGTCTACCGAAGACCGACCGATCCCGATGTGCGCTTAAGAACGAGGACCCGCTGAACGCTGTGAAGAGCCGTCCTCCGTCAGCCGTCAACGGTCCGCCGTCCACCGAAGAGCCCGCTGTACGCTTAAGAACGAGGACCCGCTGAACGCTGTGAAGAGCCGTCCTCCGTCAGCCGTCAACGGTCCGCCGTCCACCGAAGAGCCCGCTGTACGCTTAAGAACGAGGACCCGCTGAACGCTGGAAGAGCGGTCCTCCGTCAGCCGTCAACGGTCCGCCGTCCACCGACCGAAGATCCGCTGTACGCTTAAGAGCAGAAAACCCGCTGAACGCTGGAAGAGCGGTCCTCCGTCAGCCGTCAACGGTCCGCCGTCCACCGAAGAGACCGCTGTACGCTTAAGAGCAGAAAACCCGTTCTACGCTGTGAAAAGCCAAAACCCTGGACACGCCTTCAACGCTTTTTTTCATTCTTTGTCAAAGAAGAGAGAACGGCTAACGCAGAATCGTTCCCGCATCTTGGAACTGATTTTTCCTTTCGGAGAACGGAGAACCGTTAACGTATAACTGTTCCTGCAACTTGCATCATGGAACTTGCAACTCTCGGTCTTGGAGAACGGAGAACCGACAACGGACAACCATTTTCTTATTCAACTCGCAATTTGTCACTTGCAACTGTTTCAAAGATCGAGATCCTGGCCAGAAGCGTGCCAGGATGACCTGAAGCAAGAAAAGACTGTCATTCTGCAGTGCTACTAGAAAGAGCGGTTATAAATTGTTCGTTATTGGTTGTTGATAAGAGCAAACAAGAAAAGAAGCATTAAAAGTCGTTTCGCTCTGAAATGCTTCCACGTCATGTCATCCCGTGATAAATTTGCACGGGATCTGGTCTTATGAACGACCCAAGGACCGAGAACCTGGCCAGAAGCATGATAGTGACCTGAAGCAAAAAAAGAGCGTCATCCCGTAGAGCCTGCCCTGATGTGCACCAATGAGCCTGCCTTAAAATGCTCCTGTTTGGGGTCTCCTGTTCATGGCTTCTAGTAAGAGCGGTTCTTGGTCGTTCGCTTTTGGTTGTTGGTAAAAGCAACCAATGGAAGGAAGCGCTACTCTTCGCTAAGCGGGAATCGCGTCCCTAGACGTTTTTCCCAGCATCACTTCCGGCGATGCTCTTCGCCGCATCACTTCTGTTCTTGCTCTTCTCGGAGGACGGGTCCATGATCTTGAGCGAAGGACCAGGGACGGCTTTTATCCTCATCCCTGCTCTAGCAGAAACTCTGAGTGAAGAGCGGTCCTCCGTCAGCCGTCAACGGTCCGCCGTCCACCGAAGATCCGCTGTGCGCTTAAGAACGAGGACCCGCTGAACGCTGTGACTCATAAACTGCACAGGTGTAACATTGAAAGTTTTGAAGTATTATATTTCTTAGGTAATGCTGCAAAGGGAGGTTATGAAATGAAAGAAGAGAATGTAAGGAAAGAGTCAAAGCTAAGTCAGGTTTTTCTTGGAATAGTGGTCATAGCTCTTGGCTTGATGATCATTTTTGTCCCTGCAATGATGTCAAACTTCTGGCTATTGTTCATCTGGCTTCCGGGGATCATAATGGAGTACAACGCGATCAAGAATAGAATCGACGGACTTCTGGTTCCCGGTGGCGTGTTGCTTGTTGTGGGGTTGGCCTTGACTCTGGGAGTTGTCTTCCCTGGATTCTACGACAGCGGCGGGTGGGGACTATTCGTTCTTGCGCCGGCATTTGGGTTATTCCAACTTTACTTGGCAGGCGGAAAGAGCCGCTCTCCTCTGTTGATTCCTGTCGCGATACTTGCAGTTATCGGAGTTATTGCCCTAATACCTTCTTCATTTTCGCAATGGGCAATGATCGTCGTGGGAGCAGTCTTGATCGTGTTTGGTCTACTTGTTCTCTTCAGAAGAAAGTGACTTGACGTCACGACCCATTTGGTAGAAATCGAAGTATTCGTCGCCTATTCGCATATATCTCTTAAGTGTTCCTTCGATTTCAAATCCCAGTTTAGAATAGAGGCATCTAGCTCTGTCATTGTCTGATCGCACCTTTAGGCCGATCCGAGTTATTCCGCTGCTTTGTGCATGCTCAAATGCGAGCTCTATGAGGGTCTTTCCAATGCCCATTCCCCAGTAAGGCTTGCTTACAGACAGTGCAATCTCTGCCCAGTGGTTGATGCGCTGTTTTGAGCCTCCTTGCATTGTGATCAGTCCGATAAGCTTGTCTTCACATTCGGCCACCGCCATAAAGCTGTTGGCCTGTTCGTTAAACGATGCGATTATCTGTCTTTCAGCCTCTTCACTTAAGGTCAACTCGTTTCTTCCGAAACTCAGATAATCAGACTCTCCGGCAATGAAATTGATGTAGGCAAGTATTCTCCTTGCATCTTCTTTATCTGCGGTTCTAAACAAACAAATGCGGTCATTTTTAAGAACTCGCTCTTTCAAGACTCTTCTAGAAGGGGAGCTTTTCATCCTCGTCATCTCCGTCTGTCGGCAGCTGCATTTCTTCAGAGGACTCTGTCTCAATTGAGGCCAAAAAGCTTGAGTACTGTCTGTCCAATTCTTCCTTTTCCCTTTTAAGGGTTATCAGTCTCAGGCGAGCTGCGGTAAGAAGCTGAATTGCTTTCTGATAAGCCTTGAGTGCAACCTCGACATCTATCTGAGAGTTGCTTCTGAAATACTCGTCGATAGATCTTATGTATCCAAGCAGCTTCTTGAAATCCATAGAGTTTATTTGCTCTTCTTTCAGCTTCAAGACTGATTCTAACGTCTTTTCATCCATGTCACACCTCCGATTTGACTTCATCTATGGTAGTCTTTGCCTCTCCATCTTTGAAAACGCAGTCCAGTGAGTCGCCTGCCGAAACCGCCTTCGCGCTGTTGATTATCAAGCGACCTCTTTTCAACACCACTCCACCGAAAAGCAATGATGCGGCGTAGCCCCCATGGAGTGTAAGCTCATCAAATAGTTTATCTAGATCATCTCCTGAATTCGCTATTAGGTCATCGAACAACCTGGTTACTCCCTTGTCAAGTGTTTCAACGAGTATTGCGGAATTCATGAGATGTTTCTCAAGACTGTTTCCGAACCCTCTGTGATCAAGACGACTCTCGGCAAACGCCAGGTTTCTTTGTATCGAGCTGTCGGCACTATTTACCAGAGCGTCCGTTAATGCGAAAATCTCATTCATGCCTCTCTCAATCGAGAGGACGTATCTAGCCGGATTGAACGATCCAAGATCGTTCATCGCAAGGAGGATTCTGTGAGTAATCGTTCCTGAAAGAACTCTGGATCCATCTTCAAAGAACTGGTCCGTGCGATTGATGGTTTCTCCTATCCTATCGGCTATGAACTGGAGTCTATCGGGTCCTGTCTCGTTCTCGGCCCTTTCGAAGAGCCACTCAATCTCATCTCCCATCAGATCGGAGAATTCGCTCAGGGTATCGACGTAATCATTTACCTGTTCGCTTATTCCGCGTGCAACTGCAGTAGGAGTATCAAAACGCTTCCAGGCAACGAAGTCAGGTATAGTAACGTCTCTTTCATGGCCAATAGCACTCAGTACTGGGCAATACTTCTTGTTGAATTCCGAAATTGCCATTCCTAGTTCAAGACTATCGAAATACATTAGATCGCTTGCAGAACCCCCTCCTCTTGTAAGAACTATCACGTCATACTTCACAGGACAAGATTCTATTTTCTTTAGAGCAGAAAGAACACCCGGAACTGTTCTATTGCCTTGCATATATGATTCGTAGAGATGCACTACGGGCTTGTACGGGTAGTTGACGGAGAGATTTGAGAAGAAATCCCCCAGTCCAGCTGCAGTAGAAGAAGAGATCACAGCAACTCTCTTTATGGGAGGCAGTTCGCCTAGATCATGCTCTTCAATTCTTAGAGCTTCCTTTGCCTTCAGGGCAAGGTAGATTTCCCTTCTTCGCGCAGTTATATCGGACTCTCCTATTGGAGCTATCGTATCTATCCATATCGAGAAACTTGCCCGGGGTTTGTAGAAGCTAAGCGTTCCTTCGAAGAGCCACTTCTTTCCCTTTATCTCAGACGAGCTCTTCAACGCCAGCTGTTTTCCCATTCTTGCGAAAGCCGCTTTTCCGGAGATCATGCTGAGGTCTATTCTCCTCTTTGTTCCCCGCTCTTCATAGTCTTGAGAGACACTGATGTAGACGTAGTTGCCTCTAACAGTTAAGTTAGTAACGTCGGCTGGAAACTTCACCGCGAGGTTGTTCAAGCCGGCACTGGTCAAAACCTTTCTTACGTGCTCAAGCATCGTGTCGAGATCCTTGAATTCTAGCGTCGCCTCTGCCATAAGCAGTTCCTCCAATGATCATTCTCTTCCATTATAAAAGAAGAGGACGCCGGAAGGCGTCCGCAAATTGGACATCAATCAACAGCTCTACCTTGCCGTGTATCCACCATCAACCATAAGCGATTCTCCATGAACGAAAGATGCTTCGTCACTTGACAAGAAGAGAACTGCGTTCGTCACTTCTCTTGGCTCTCCCAGTCTTCCTATTGGATGCAGTCCGACTAGCATGTCGTGCATGTCAGTTCCCTCTTTCATTCCGGATGCTTCAAGTAGAGGAGTCTTTATGAAAGCAGGATTTACGGCGTTTATCCTGATATTCTTGCTTGAGTATTCTAGAGCTGCCGCTTTTGTCATACCGACAACTGCATGCTTAGCGGCGACATAGGCAGAGGCGTTGTTGAAACCAACCTTACCAAGGATCGAGGAATTGTTTACAATTGCTCCCCCGCCTTGCTTAAGCATCTGCTGGATTTCATACTTCATTCCGTAATAGACACCAAGCAAATTGATCGAAATCACTCGCTCCCAGTCCTCTTCGGGGTACTCAGATAGAGGAAGAGAAGGTCCGCCTATCCCTGCATTGTTGAATGCAACGTCAAGCCTTCCGAACTTCTCGACAACAGATTCGACGATTCTCTTCGTCTCCTGAGCGCTCGAAACGTCATGTTTCATGAACAGGGCCTTTCCCCCTGCATCATTTATCTCTTGAGCGAGTTCTTTGCCCTTTTCTTCATCAACGTCCGTAATGACAACTTTCGCTCCTTCCTCGCTGAAGGCCCTGGCGCTATCTGCACCAATCCCGGAACTCCCGCCTGTAATGAGCACTACTTTCCCTTCGAATCTTTTCATGTTCTCCCTCCTTTCACTCCATGTTACCGCCGATAGTTTTTCTCGGGTATGTTAATTGTATCACAAAACTGCTTATGCATGAAGATGAACGAAGAGTGTGGTCGGTTTTTTGAAAAGATTATTCAAGAGAGTCTTCGAGGTCTGCAATCTAGCGCGAAGGAGGCGGCTGATCTCTTGTTTCTTCAATCAGTTCTATGAAAATTGGAATAGGAATATGGCGGGAAGAACGAACTCTTCGAGATTTGTTGCTCGGCGGAATCTACTGCCCTGCAATTGAGAGTGAGAAAATGCAAAACGTCTTTTCCTCAGCGATCAGCACTTCGAGTTTGCACAGTGAAAAGGGGCCAAACAAGGTTTGTGCTCGGCCCCGTAGAGCAACTTTTGGATCAACTAAGTGAAGTGAGCATTGTGCTTGCAGTAGATCACTCTATTGCAAGCCATCCATCCTCAAGCTCAAATAACGCTACAAGATTCACTACGGCGGTATCGTTGGGCGCCAAGTTGAATTTGCGTACAACTTCTCTTGTGGTACCGTCAGGGAGTTTCTCGATAGCCGTTATCTTGTGCCATGGACCGGGTGTGTTCGCGACTTTTCTCTTTCCCTTCCCAACTTCGCCGAGGTCCACATCATCAACGATTACATCAATTGGATTAGTAGACTTGTATTCTACGCCGTTGATAACTATGTCTCTATTGTCAACGAAGACACGGTGTTCCTTGCCAATCACGTAGAGAAAGAACCCCAAGGCAACCAGCACTACAACAAGGGCAATCCTAATCACGTTTCTTTTCATAAAATCACCCTCCAGTCCTTTCTTCGATCGCGGCCTTTATGGCTGCCTTTGCCTGTCTACGTTCGGTCTCTTTCTCGACCTGCCTTCTCCAAGCGTAAAGAGCAAGCGAGATTGCAATTATTCCATACGAGACAAACACTCGGAAGAACTCTCCAATTTGAGCCTGGCCGAGAAGTTCTTTGCCGGCTCTTGGAGCGACAATGAAGGTGAGATGGAAGAGTGTGATTCCAATGAAAACATTCGGAATGGTTGCTTTGGCGACTGAAGCACCTCCAATCAGGAGGGCGGCAATGGCAAAGGTTCCAACCTGATCGTGTGAGTTGTAAGTGTTTATTGTGCCTATGTTTTGAAGGAATATTATCTGACCAAAACAAGCCAAAACTGTCGAGATGACTATTGATAGTGTCCTCGTCCGATCGACGTTTATACCCGCAGTTGCGGCCACCTGCATGTCTTGTCCTACAGCCCTCATGTCTTGCCCAAGCTTTGTTCTTGTGAACCAGAAGACAAAGATACATAGTGCAGCAATGATTGCGAAGAGTCCAAGCGGGATTATTACACCGCCGACTTGAATCGACCACATATTATCAAGAGCTTTTCTGATAGTTAGTAGGTCGATCGCGTTTCTAACTCCGTATCCGCGTGGTAGCAACAGCTTATTGCTTGTTATTGGTATCACACTTCCCATACCATAAAGAATGGTTAGTTGATAGATACCGTTTATGAAAAACCCGAGAATCATCGATGTAACCATCTCTCTACCTTTTGCTCGGTTGAGAATGCTTCCGGCAAGAAGACCAAGGAGGATCGCTATCGGCATTCCTACTAGCATGGCCAGGACAACGCCTGGAATTCCAACTACTCCCCAATCTAACATGAATATCAAGCCCATTTGACCAGCCATGGCGCCCAAAACAATGCCAAAGTTCAATCCCATACCGGCCATTACTGGTATAAGCAAAGATATGACCAGGAAGGAGTTTCTTCCAAGTCTTGTTATGATTTCATTTAAGAGGTAATCAGTCGAGAACCCCGACAACGGTACTGCGAATATCAGGAGAATTATGAAAAGTATTGGGACCGCATTGGATATTGCAAATCTTACCAATGGGTTCTTTGCTCGTGTTAAGCTCTGATCCTTCATTTTGTCACCTTCGTTCTTCTCGTCAAAGCATAAACGATCATACCGTTGGAGACGATTATTCTTATTACCTCTGACATGTCACTCTTAATCAAGTTGTTCATAACAGATGGAGTCATCGTCAGAATACCTTGAAAAAGAAAGGCTCCTATAATGACATTGCCCATAGATGCTTTTGAGACAGATGCACCTCCCAGCAGCAAAGCGGCTACTGCAGGAAAAGCCATTAGTAGAGGTGCCATATAAAGCTGAATGAACCCGAAGCTCTGCTCATAGACTAGAATTCCTACAGCGGCGATTATTGTCGAGATTACGACTGATAGAATTCTCATCCTATCGACGTTTACACCTGCAGCCTTTGCGTAAATGGGATTCGATCCTGCTGCAGTCATAGCGGTTCCCAGCTTAGTCTTAAAAAAGGCCCAGACAATAAGCGCCATTAGACCAAAGAAAAGAACCGTTCCAGTCGGGAAGAAGAACTTCCCTATTTTAATACTAAGGAAATTATTTAGAATCCCAAGCCAATAACCTTCGACACTTATGGTGGTTCTCAGTCCAGAACCGCCGTACCCCCAGATCATGTTAGGACTCTTGTATGGCAAGAGTAGCCACATCATACTCATGAAGGCTACAGAAGAGAATCCGACATACGTTGCAACGACCATTTCATCGCCCTTTACTCTGTTAAGCAGAAGTCCGTAGAAGAACCCCAGGATTGCGGCGATGGGGATTGCGATTCCTATCGCCGTTAGAAATCCCGCAAGGCCAGTTACTCCAAGTTCGATACTTGTGACCGCTCCAATTAGTCCGGCAATGACGCCCAACTGCATACCAAAGTTCAGTCCACAACCTGACTGGACCATAGGAACAAGTGAAAGCACGAGTACTGAATTCATTGCGAACCTAACGATTGTATCGCTGATCGAAGTGCCAACACTTATGTTAACGAATGGAGCAATTACAAACATAGAAAGCAGGAAGAGAGCGATTATTACTCGAGGCCAGCCGGCCTTCTCTATCAACTTCCTTATACTCTCAAGCATTTGCCTTCACCTCTTCCTGTTCACCTAGCATTAACAGCCCGAAGTCGGCAGGGTCAGCAGTAGGCAGAAGGATTCCCGCGATCTTTCCTTCATCAACTATCGCTATTCTGTCACATATTGAGCGTAGCTCTTCAAGCTCGGAAGACGTCATGATTATGGTGGTTCCATGCTCCTTGTTCTGTCTTCTAAGAGTCTCGAGGACAACGCTCTTTGCACCGACATCGATTCCTCTAGTTGGCTCAGATACGAAAAGAAGGTCGGGTTCAAGAACAAACGCTTTGGCAAGACAGACTTTCTGCTGATTGCCTCCGGAGAGCTCTTTTGCATTTTGCCTTTCACTGACACACTTTATCTGAAGCGATTCCACATATTCTCTGGCAACCCTGGAAATCTCTTTGTCATCGCGCCATTTAATGAGGCCGCCAAGTAAATTCCTGATGAACCTTCCCTGAATCTGAATTGCTGTGAATACGATGTTCAGATCTATTGGCTCATCCAGAAGAAGACCGACTCCTCTTCTGTCTTCAGAAACGAACGCGATTCCTTTGCTTAGAACAGCTACAGGGTTATTAAGCGGAAGCCTTTCGCCTTTGTAATATACTTCTCCTTCCGAAGGGAAGAGACCCATGACTCCATTTGCTATTCCGAGTTTGCCTTGACCGGCAAGTCCTCCAATACCAAGGATCTCACCTTTATGAACCTTAAGGTTGACGCTGTTTACCTGTTCACCTGGCATGTCAACCCAAAGATCTTTGATTTCGAGAACGATTTCCGATTCAGTGCTTCCCTTTGAATGCAATGAAGCAGAATCCTTAATTTCTCGGCCAACCATAAGAGAGGCAATTTCCCTCGGCGTAGTCTTTGAAGATTCCAGTTCTCGGACGACCTGCCCATCTCTAAGTACAATCAAGCGATCAGCTATTTCTAGAACCTCGCTCAGCCTGTGGGTTATGAAGATTATCGATAGTCCCAGATTGGCAAGCTTTCTCGCCGCCCTTAGCATCGTATCAGCTTCCGATTCTGTAAGAACTGCCGTAGGTTCGTCAAGGACAAGCAGTTTAGTTGACTTCCTGTCCATCTCTCTCGCTATCTCAGTAAACTGCCTGTGACCTACCGGCATTTCGCTCACAAGCATATCCGGATCAAGTTGAACCTCCAGCTTCTCTATAGCTGCTACTGCTCTCTTATGCATGTCGTCTCTATCAAGAGTTCGCAATCTCTCACCGAAGACTTCTACGAAGATATTGTAATTAGTAGATTCTCTGTTCAGTAGTATGTTCTCTGTAGCAGTGAAACCCGGGATCAATATAAATTCCTGGTGCACCATTCCTATTCCGGCTTCGATGGCCTCAAACGGACTGGCGAAATTGACTTCCTTATCATTTAGGAATATCTTTCCCTGAAAACCACCCGTCTCGTGGATGACAGGCAGACCGAAAAGAATATTCATGAGAGTAGACTTCCCAGCTCCATTTTCGCCAACCAGTCCTATGATCTCGCCCTTCCCAACTTTCAAAGTAACATCTTTCAGAACCTGGTTTCCGAAGAACTCCTTACTTATGTTCTCCATCCTCAGCAAATATTGCTTTTCATCCATGACTTCACCCCAATACCGAAGGCTAGAAAGAGTCAAGAAAAGGGGGGTCGCCCCCCCTCTTGACGTTATTCAGCTTAGAAGTTTAAGAATTTTGCAGGAACCTCAACTTCGGTGATTCCCATGTAACCTTTGCCAAATATGTAGGTATCCTGATAGATGAGGAGATAGTTTTCCTGTTCGATTCCATCGGCATCGATGTAGTAGCTGCCATTCCAGCCCGCACCTGGTGTATATTCTGCGAAAGTGGCCATTACTGCATCAAAATCATCGATTTCACACTTGCCGTCGATAACGTTCTTTGCATGTTCAGCAAGAGCTGCCGTCGTTGTGTAACCGAGCGAGTAGGCCCATGTTCCCATTCTTCCGGCTCCGCCCTTTGCCACAACAGCCTCTTCAACCTTGGCAAGAATTGCTGGCCAGTTGCCAGTTTCTTCTTCGGTGAAGGATATGCCGAGGGCTCCGGGGTAACCCATCAGAGGAGAAGGTAGATCGGCTTCAATGAAGAATCCACCAAGCTCTGCGACTCTCTTCAGAAGAGGTTCTGTATGAGCGTCATTCGTACAGAAGAACGCAGTGTTTGCGCCGTATTCGTCAAGCCAGGCAGGGACTTTCTCCAGAATGAACTGCTGTGCGCCGGCGATTCCAACGTCTCCGACGGGATCGGGTGAACCCATGTCGATGAACTCAAGTCCGAGTTCCTCACAAGATGCTCTCATGATGTCTCTTCTCTTCGATAGAAGTTCGTAAGACATGTGCCTCGGGAAGGAGATGTGCATAAACTTCTCTGCGCCGAGCTGCTTGGCTGTGTAGATAATTAGATAGCCACGGGCAAGTGAGTCAGCATTGACTGAGAGATGGGCCGCATCGGCTAGCATTGGGGGATCTTCGTGAGGCAGACCGGCAAGAAGAAGAATGTCCGGTCTTGTCTCCCTGATTCTTCTGAAGCTCTCAACTGTTCCAGGAATAGCCTGGTTAACAATTATTGCCTTCATAAGAGGATCGTCTGCAAGACCGGTTATCTGGGCGATAACAGTCTCCTGTTCAGACATGAAGTTGTCAGGGTAGGTGAGGTGAACGATCATCCCACCGGAAGCGGCATCTCCGTATTTCTTGATCAGTGCTTCGGCACCTCTAAGATCATCCTCGGACTGAGAAACGGTTCCCGTCACAACACCGATGTGATAATTCGCGGCAAACATGAAAGCCGCACTTACAAGAACTACCAGTAGAACTAACAGTGCTTTGCGCATTCAAAAAACCTCCTTTATAAGGAATTGAGGCTGCCCTATAGGCATCCAATAATCATAAATATCTCGTGACCGAAAAAGAAGCCGGATAGCCCGGATATCAAATAGGAAAGCATAACGTTTAACGAAACTAGTTTATCACAATTCTGGGTCATTTATGTAATCACTTCGTTCTCCGCTATTCCTAATTCAAGCTGTTAAGAGCCACCTGATTTGTTTTCCTTGTTTCATTCTTTGGTATGCGGGTTTATAATCCTCCTAATGACTGAAATCACCTCGAAAGTGCTTACTTTCTTTGCGTTGATAGGAATTGGCTTCATATTGAGGAGAACTAATCTGGTTGACGATCTGTTCACAAAAGGAGTAACTAGATTCGTTCTTTACGTAACTCTTCCTGCTCTGATAGTTGATTCGATGAGTTTTGAATACTCTTACGAGATGTTTTCTTACTCCATAATATTGTTAATTGCCGCGGCGCTCATTATACGGTTCTATGGTTTCTTGCGGTCTTTTCGGCAAAGGCGCTCAAGATTACCGACGATTCAAGAAGTGTCTTTCTCTATGCTGTTCTCTTCGGAAACGTTGCCTATATGGGTTATCCTGTCGTCGAACTAATAATCGGGAAGGAAGGAGTGTTCTATAGCGCCGTCTTCAATATCTGGTTCAAGGTTCTGACCTGGACTGTCGGAGTGAGGATCATGTCACATGAGGCCCGTCTGTCAAGGAAGAAAGGCCTTCTCAATCCAGGAACGATAGCTGTTTTCGTAGGCCTTGTTCTTTTCTTCACTCCGCTCAGGCTTCCGTCATTCCTCGATGAAGCTCTTGGGCTTCTCGGGGAAAGCACTATCCCTCTGGCCATGGTAGTTGCGGGGATTATTTCGGCCAGTACGAGACTCTCCACGATATTTAAGAGCAGAATTATTCTCTTCTGCAGTCTTCTTAAGCTATGCATTGCGCCTTTGATCGTTTTTTGCCTCCTATCGTTTGTAGAACTGCCTTCTGTTGTCGAAAAGATTCTGATAATCATGAGCGCAATGCCGGCTGCAGCTAACACTTCGATCTTCCCAAGGATATTTGACTCCGACTATGAACTCTCATCCAAACTCATAGCCTCTTCTACGTTATTCTCACTGATTTCAATCCCGTTAATCATCTCTTTTCTCGATTGAAAAAGTCAGATATTAACTCGCTATCTTTCATTTTGGACGTTGATAATGCTATTATCCCTCTATGATAGCCGTCAAAGAGAGGTGTTTGCAGTGAAAAGGTCCGTTTTGATTTTGCTCCTGATTCCTGTCGTTCTGTTTTCCGGAAGTGTGGGACTGGTGCTTTCCGGAGGAGGTGCGAAAGGTGCTTATGAAATAGGCGCGTGGAAGGCTCTTATAGATCTCGGAATCGAAATAGGCGGCGTCTACGGGACCTCGGTAGGTTCCTTGAATGCAGCGGCCGTTGCCCAGGGAGACTTTGAGAAGGCACTTGAAGTTTGGAGAAACATTTCTGAAGATAGCGTTATGAGACCTACAGAGTCTCAAAGAAAGCTTATCGAAGCGTGCGGAGGTAGTGATGACTGGAGTGTCGGAGAACTTTATCAGGGTGCGGTAGATGTAATAAACCGCGGTATTGATGTAACTCCACTTAAGAATCTTCTTAGCTCCGTCATCTCTGAAGAGGCAGTCAGAGGCTCGTCGGTTGATTTTGGACTAGTTACATTTGATTTAACCGATGCCAGGCCAGAAATGCTTTTTATAGAAGATATTCCTCAAGGCCTACTAATCGACTACATAATGGCTAGTGCGAATTTTCCAGGATTCCAGACAGTTGTCATTGATGGCAAGGCCTTTATCGATGGTGGAATATATTCAAATCAACCTGTTGAAATGGCAATCGAGAGAGGCTTCAAGGAAGTCGTACTCGTTGATATAGGGAGAGTTGCGTTAAGGGACAGGATCGGCAAGATCAAGGCATTCTTCACCGGCACTAATCTGATTCATATCAGGCCTAGGGTTATGTACGGAAGCACGCTGGATTTCGATGCTGAGAAGACGAAGCTGCAGATAGAAGAGGGTTACTTAGACACGCTGGCTGCTTTTGGGCTGGTGAAAGGAGAGTACACCTACATATTTGAGAATAGGGATGTGTTCAGGGAAATGTTTGATTCCCTTCCTCCCCAGAAGAGAGCTGAAGCGATCAGGATCATTAATGATCGTCAAGAGTGGGACGACCATGACAGGTTCTATTCTGAGCTGCTGGTTTCGCTGGAAAACATAATCAAGGGAGACGATCCGATGATTGCTGTAGTTGACCGATTGGCATCTATGATGAAGATTCCTTCACTGACTCTATACAGCACTGAGGAACTTCTTGAGGCCATTAAGCTCAGTTATTCCGCAAATGGGTTTGAAGGTGATTTGAATTCGCTAGTACCCTACGAAAGAATGCTTGAGTTTGTTCTCTTTCTGTACGACAATGCAGAAGTACCCTCGCCCCCACCGCAATTTGAACGATTCAAATCTTCCTTCATGATTTTGAATGGAGTAGAGGAGTAGAAGATGAGATGGATCATTTTAATGCTGGTTGTAATAGTCGCATTTTCCGGGTGCGTACCGATGGCACTTATGATGGGTCCGGAAATGCTTCCAATAGGGACGTTGAAACAGTCTGTCGGAATGGACCTCCTCGTTGGGTTCGAAGAATCGATTCTTGCTCCCTGGAGCTTTCAGTACCTTGCTCGCATGGGTCTCACAGAGTATCTTGAAGGCTCTCTTAGAGTTGCGATACCGAGCATCTTCATTTCTGCTCCTGCGGCAACATTGGAGGCCGGTGCTAAATTGGGAATTCCTGGCTTCAGGAATGCAGCCATTCTTGTTAGCGGAGGAGCATTCCTTGGCAAAAGGCCTAGCGGTATAAGCGGAGACGACTACTTCATACCTTTCCTAAGAGTTGCTCCAATGGCGGGCGTAAGCATCGGAAACTGGATGGTGGGAGCAAAGCTTCAGATATTCGTTGCTAGCGAAATGGGGATTATCCCCGGAGTCTTCTTGACCAACGGGAAGTTGTTTTTCGAACTTGACATTCCTTTTGTAGACAGCACTTCCAATCCAGACGGTGGCCTGTTCGGAATAGCCGTCACGTTCTAATCACCGCTCATTAGCTCGAACTCCTTGAGTCGAGCAATTCTTGCAACTACGATATCGGGAGTTCTCTCGAGCCCGGCGTTGTAGAATTTTGCAATGTTGTTGTAATAAGCTCTGGCAAGCTCCAAACGGTTTTCTGTATCGGCCAATGCCTTTTGAAGTCGTGAGACCGCGCCGCTCTATTTCAGTTCGGGATAATTCTCGATGATAAGCAGAAGAGTATCTGCAGCAGTCTCATTTCGTAAAGCGGCTATTCTTGTCTGTACAGCCTGTTCGTGCTTCATGAGACCGATAACAGAGGCAGAAAGCCTTGGTATCAGATCGTGCCTTCTCTTTAGCTGAAATTCAACCAGTGAGTAGCCCTGTCTAACTCTCTCACGTAGAGCCTTCAAGCTATTGTAGACGGTCCACATCCAGCTAATTAGCCATACACCCGCTTAAGAACAAGGAACCGCTGAACGCTTAAGAACGAAGACCCGCTGAGCGCTGAAGAAAACAACATTGACCGTCAACGGTCCACCGTCCACCGAAGATCCCGCTGTGCGCTTAAGAACGAGGAACCGCTGAACGCTGTGAAGAGCGGTCCTCCGTCAGCCGTCAACGGTCCGCCGTCCACCGAAGAGACCGCTGTACGCTTAAGAGCAGAAAACCCGTTCTACGCTGTGAAAAGCCAAAACCCTGGACACGCCTTCAACGCTCTTTTTCATTCTTTGTCAAAGAAGAGAGAACGGCTAACGCAGAATCGTTCCCGCATCTTGGAACTGATTTTTCCTTTCGGAGAACGGAGAACCGTTAACGTATAACTGTTCCTGCAACTTGCATCATGGAACTTGCAACTCTCGGTCTTGGAGAACGGAGAACCGATAACGGACAACCATTTTCTTATTCAACTCGCAACTTGCCACTGGCAACTGTCTCAAGGATCGAGATTCTGACCCGGAGCTTAGTTAGAATGACGGTATTAGATGCTTTCCGGATAACCTAAGACTGTCATCCCGTGATGGGTCTGCACGGGATCTGGTCTTATGAACGACCCAAGGACCGAGAACCTGGCCAGAAGCATGATAGTGACCTGAAGCAAGAAAAGACTGTCATTCCGCAGTGCTACTAGAAAGAGCGGTTATAAATTGTTCGTTATTGGTTGTTGATAAGAGCAAACAAGAAAAGAAGCATTAAAAGTCGTTTCGCTCTGAAATGCTTCCACGTCATGTCATCCCGTGATAAATTTGCACGGGATCTGGGTTTCGTTTTTATCCAAGGATGCGTCAATGATCTTGGAAACGACGGAGGAGGTCTTTAGTTTTTTACTAGACCCTAAACCCCATACCTTAGACCCGATCCCTTCGACCCCCAATGGTTGGACAAGAAGTCAGAGAATCACGGTTTTACGATCTGAATCGGAGTTTCATCGTTTAGTTCTTTGAATGCATTAGGTGTTAAGTAATTCAAAGATGCATGCGGTCTAAGATTGTGGTAGAAATCCATGTACACCTTGTATTTCCTGAGAACATCCTGCGAATCCTCGAAGTGATTCAGGAATACGAACTCTCTTTGCACATTTGAATGCTGAGACTCAATGTGAGCTTGAGAATCTGGATTGTGTCTGTAACCGAACTCCTGGATTATATTGAGCTTTTCAAAGAAATTTCTGACAGCATTGGCTTTGAACTGTGTCCCGTTGTCCGTTCTAACTACTTGTGGAAGTGATTCCTGGTAAAGAATCGCTTCTCTGAATAGAGCAATGACATCTCCACTCCTACAGCTGTTGCCAATGAACGAGCCTACGATTTCCCTTGAATAGACGTCTATTATGTCCAGTAAAGCGATGTTTCCTTCCGTGATGGTGGATATGACCTTAATGTCTGCTTCCCAGAGTATTCCGGGTCTATTCAATCTATGCACTGTAGAGCGTCTTACAGGATGCGTATGTCTGGTGTAGTACTTCCTTACGATCCTCAGCTTCTTTCTCAGTCTGTGCAGTTTCTTGTGGTTGACTATTATACCCATCTCGTTCAGCAGATACTTACTAAGTTTCTTACTGCCGAGGACCTTCAAGTAATACCTTGGATCATATGGATCGTGAAAATAGAAAATCTCCAGGAGTATCTCTTCAAGTTCAATGTCGGTAATCATTGTTCCATCTCTCTTGTTGCAGAAACCGCGAGTTCTCTTAGGTGGCTTACCGACAAGGATAACCTTCACTTTCTTCTTGTGGTAATAGCTGCTCCTTGGAAAAGAAAGGACGAGTAGAACAAACTTAATTGCAAAGCCCAGTCCTATATAATCGTCAGCCAAGAATCTGTCAGTTATTCGGTTTCTCTCTTTTTTTTTAACGCTTCTTGCAGTATCTTGACCTGCAATTTGTATTCGGCTATTTCTAGCAATAGCTTCTCTTTCTCGGTAAAAGGACCCTTGAGATCACTTGGATTCTCACTTATCTTGTCAAGTCCCAGTTCCTTGTATAGAACAGGTGGAATCTTATTTGGATCTCTAATGAAACTTCCCCCTCGTGATCCCTTAAAAAACGCAGCTTCTCCTTCCTTTCTGTATTTCACAGTCCAATTGTTCAATGTCTTGGAGCTTATTCCATTCTCTTGTGCAATCTCTTCAAGTGTCTTGTCTGTCTCTGCAAACTCCTTAGCTAATCTAAGTTTGAACTCAGGATCATAACGCTTGCCTCTCGGATGCTTCATCCATATTCACCCCTTCTTAGTCTACTATTCCTAACTTACTTGTCCAATTCCCCTGGGGGGTGAATACGTTACGGCACGTGTGCATGACCGGACCCAGAAACCGTTTTTCGACTCAAACAAGAAGCATAAGTAGTTCATCGTAGCTCTTTGCTATGTTTATCGGGCCACGATTCCTCCGAGCATGAGGGCCGAACCATATGAAGTCAATTCCCGCATTTTCTGCGCCTCTGTAGTCCGACTCAAGACTGTCTCCAATGTATACGACTTCATCCTTCTGAACACGTGCCCTACGCATTGCCACGAAGAAGATTTCGGGGTTGGGTTTGGCAGCGCCGGCCTCTTCTGAAGAAAGAGAGAATTCGAAGAATTCAGGGAGGCCTGCAGAAAGGAATCTGTTGTGTTGCACGCGGTATACTCCGTTCGTTATTACCGCCATTCTTTTTCCGCGGCGCCTCATCGTTGTGAGAAACTCTTTTGCGCCCGGGAGAAAGTATGCCTTCTTTGAAAGTCTGGTCAGGTATTCGTCATTCAGTTCTTCAGGACTAAAGCTCACTCCGATAGAGCTGCAATAATCCACAAACCTTCCAAGAACGACTTCATCCTTGGTCTTTTCTCCAAGCGCAAGATAACTCCACCACTTCGAGTTTGTTTCTCTGTATAATGAGAGTTGTTCTTCAGACAACGCGATCCCTCTAGAGTCGAACAACTCCAAAAGCGCTTCTATTTCACTTCTCTCGAAATCGAGAATTGTGTGATCTAGATCAAAGAAGTACATTCTATAGATGCCGTCCAGTTTAATCCATCCTTATAATTATTTTGAGAGATCTTCTGGCTGCTTCAAAAGCCTCAAGCGACTCGTCAATGGAAAACGTCTTCGCTATAAGGGTTGTTGGGTCAACAAGTCCGCTTTCAAGAAACGAGATCGCTTTGTCAAATGGCCCGCACCTCGATCCAATAAGGTGAATCTCTCTCACAGCTACACTTGTAATGTCTACTTCTGGAGTTCCTTCATAGGTGCTTTTAAGCACGATCTTTCCCTGGGGCCTCACTACTTTCAACGCAGAAGCCAGCCCGTAGGGATTCCCCGTTGCTTCGACCACCACATCAAAGTCTCTATCGTAGGAGTCCGCTTCGTTTACGCTTACAAAGGAGGCTCTGTTATTGTCTCCGAGAAGCTTCATTCGCTCTGAGTGTTTGCCAACAAGTACATGGTCAACTCCGCTCGCGGAAAGCACCATCGATATAAGCATACCAAGCTTCCCATCTCCAATAAGACAGACTCTGTCAGTTGAAGAGAAATCAACACTTTCGAGCACATGGGCGGCTGCAGCCAATGGTTCTACAAACACCGCCTTTCTATCGGAAACTTTCTCGGGTATTGTGTGAAGGTTCTCGTCCGGCAGAACGGCGTACTCGGCCATTGTCCCCGCGTAGTCTGCAATGCCGATTGTCCTTGTGTTTCTACAGTGCTTGAAAAGTCCCATATCACACAGATCACATTTCTTGCAGGGTATGCTTATTTCGGAGGCTACTCTCTTTCCAACTAGGAAACTTGTGTCGCTTTCGACCACTGTTCCGAGGAACTCGTGGCCGAGAATTCCTCGGAAGTTCATGTAGCCTTTTGTTATTTCGATATCCGTATTGCAGATACCTGCGAGATTTACCCTGACAAGAGATGTTCCCGGTTGCCTTTCCGGAATAGGTACTTCTCTCAGTCTCAGAGTCTCATCAAAGATAAGCGCCTTCATTATTTGTAGACCTTCTCGAGAGCATCCTCGATGTCCTCCAAAAGATCGGAGTGATGCTCCAAACCGGCTGATATTCTAACTGTCTTGCTTGAGAACCCGAATCTATGAAGTTCCTCCTCTGGATAGTCTCTGTGGGTCATCATGGCAGGTACTTCTACTAGAGTCTCCGCATCTCCGAGTGAAACGGCCAGTTTTATGAGCTTCAGGCCCTGGACGAATTTCTCTGCGTTTTCCTTTGGTCCGCACAACTCGAAGCTGATAATTCCGCCGAAGCCTTCCATCTGTCTGGCAGCCAATTTGTGGCCTGGATGATCCTCGAACCCCGGATAAGAAGTCTTCTCGATTTCCTTCCTTTTTCTTAGGAATTCCGCTATTGCAGTCGCGTTTCTTTCATGCCTTTCCATCCTTAACCCGAGTGTCTTCATGCCCCTTAGTAGCAGCCAGGCGCTGAAAGGGCTGATGACTCCTCCAAGTTCACACATATATCCGAATTTCAGCTTCTGAATATAATCAAAGTCCTTAGAGGTCGCAACTCCCCCAACAACGTCTCCGTGGCCCGATATGTACTTGGTAGCACTATGGAGCACAACGTCCGCGCCGAAATCCAGAGGTTTCTGGAATACGGGGGTTGCGAACGTGTTGTCGACAACCACCTTTATGCCCTTCGAGTGGGCAATGGCACAAAGGCCCTCAATATCGATTATCTCTAGAGCCGGATTTGTCGGTGTTTCGAGGAACATCACCCTTGTGTTCGGAGTGATAGATCTTTCCACATTGTTGAGATCTGTCATATCGATGAAGTCCGTATTGATCCCATACTTCGCTATAAGGTGGTTCAGAAACCCGAACGTTGAGCCGTAGAGATTTCTGTGTGCAAGGACAGAATCCCCAGCTCCCGAAAAGGACAGAATCACCGAACTGATCGCTGCCATTCCTGAAGAGAAGGCTACACCGTCCACTCCGTTCTCGAGAGTGGCAAGTCTCTGTTCGAAAAGATTTATGGTTGGATTACCGCCTCTTGTGTAAACGTATGCCCGCCTCTTAAAGGAAAAGGTATCTTCGGCTTGCTGCAAATCAGTGAATGTAAATGTTGAAGTCATGTATATCGGAGAGTTGAGTGCCTGGTTCTGGTCCTCTTGCTCCGCAGCGTGTATTGCTAGAGTGTCAAAATGGTATTCTCTCGATTCTTCCATATCTACCACCTCACTTCTTATTGAATTATAGCGCAGCAACTGAGAAGTGCGACTAACAATGGCTCCCGAAACCTGAACTTGGCAGTGTTGTGAAAAAATCTTCGCTGGAAAGTACAATCATTCGATAGCCTGCAACCGTCTTTTTAAGTGGAAGTTGCCGGATGATTCTGCACTAATTGCTCTGTTTCTTTTCTTGCCGCTTCTATCTCCTCCTGTATTCTCAGAACTGTCGCAGGTTCTTCGTAGAAGGAATAGGTGTCTTCTGAAGTCCTCACAAGTAAGAAGTAGTCCCTTATTTTTGGTTTGCCTATCATCTTTATCTTTCTGGCAGGGAGGAACATGTCTCTGAGAGAGGGAAGGTAAAGCTCGCCCGAAGACATGCTCAGATGGACTGAAACCTCTTCGATCTTCTCTATCGGAATAACCATGGTGACCCTTCCGCTTCCGGGGATATCGACCGTGAAGCGAAAGGCTTTGTCATGAATAACGGCGTAACTCTGACTCATGTTTACTTTCTCGATTTGGGCTACTCTGCCGAATGTATAGAACATGGAGCTTACGCGCATTCTGTTTTCGGCTCCAGAGAGCCCCAAATCCCGGATCAGTCTTTCTTTTGGTCGTTCGTCTCCCATGCCAAGTAGGGCAGTAATTATGCAGATTATGTCTCCGAAAAGGAAGCCTGCCTTGAAATTGCCAAGAAGTATGGCGATCACCTCAGCGACTATCGGGATCAAAGGAGCAAGTGCTAGTATGCGGTAATCAAATCTCTTCCTCAGCACGGTGAAGACAATATATGCAGGCGTGCATGCCAGAAAGTACCAGAGCGGAGAAAGAACAAACCTCGTGGCCGAACCTGCTAGCAGTAAGAGAATCCCAGTCATTAAGATCACTTCCCAACACAGAAATCGCCGAAAATCCTATTCAGCAAATCTTCTGTAACGTTTGTTCCCAACAATTCGTCGAGACTTCTTGCGGCCTGCTCAATCATCGTGCTCACAACGTCGACAGTTATCAAACTATCTATTGCTTCTATCGATTTGTCAATGCAGTCTACAGAATCTGAAAGCTTCTGTTTCTGCCTCGCGCTAATAATTACGGAATCTTCAATCGAGGTGATGTCATCTGTTTTCTTCAGCATGAGCTTCTCGAGATCTCTAATTCCTTCACCGGTTTTCGCGCTGATAATTACATCGTAAGAGCCGCTTTCGATCTTTCGAATATCGGATTTGTTTGCTGCAACAATAAGCCGCTTCCTTCCGTTTCGAAGATCTTCCTCTAGATCCCGGTTTTCCTGGTTATGAGGATCTCTCAGTAGAATTACTAAATCGGCTTCCTCGATTGCCTTCAAGCTCCTTCTGATTCCCAACTCTTCCACAGCATCTGTTGCTTCCCGTATTCCTGCGGTATCCACTACGTTAAACAGAACACCTTCTATGTTGAGATCTTCTTCAATAGTATCCCTCGTTGTACCGGGAAGATCTGAGACTATCGCTCTATCGCGTTTCAGCAAAGCGTTGAGAAGAGTAGACTTTCCGACATTTGTCTCTCCTACGATTGCGGTTTTGATTCCCCGAGAGAGTATTATCCCGTTCTCGGAACTGTTCACGAAATGGGCAATCTCATTCCTCAAATCCAGGAGTTCACCGCGCAGAGAGGAGTAATCAGTCTCAACTTCATCAGGATAGTTCAGTTCAACTTCAACGGCGGCGAGAAGACGAATCATCTTTTCCCTGAAAGAGACTACTTCTTCACTGAGACCTCCTGTAAAGCTTTTCACAGCTGCTTCCAGAGCTCTCTCTGTTTTGGAAGTGATAAGGGCGTTTATCGCCTCGGCTTTGATAAGATCGAATTTCCCGTTCAGAACCGCCCTCTTTGTGAACTCCCCCGGGAGAGCCATTCTCGAGCCAGCACGAAACAGGGCTTCCAAAGCGTTCTCCACAATAATCGGATTTCCATGAAACGAGATCTCAAGCATATCTTCGCCTGTGTAGGAAGCCGGGCCTTCAAAGAAAACAACGACGACCTCATCGATGAAGCGATCGCCTTCGACAAATTCCGCTACATATGCCCTTCGTGGTTGAAGACTTCTCGGGCCTGAGATCAAGTATCGGATTCTCTCTAGTACCCGTGGACCGGAGCATCTTACAACAGACGTTGCAGATACTCCTCTGGGAGTTGAAAGTGCGCAAATGATATCCTCAAACAATGTTCTCAGCTCCATGGAAGAGTGTCTTCAGCGTCTTCATCAGATGTCTTTCGGGCACTCCATAGAGAATGGATTTCCCTTCCCTTTCGTTTACAATTAACCTGCGGCTCCTAACTCCCAGAGAGTCGCGGATATGGTTTTCGCCGTGAGTCATAACTAAGCTTTCCGAGTGAGAATCGTACTCAACGATCTTTATTCCCATAGTGAATGCCCCAAGTCTTATCCGCGAAGCTTCAAGAAGGGAGACAACTTGAGAAGGAAGTCGGCCAAATCTATCTATCAGTTCCGCTTCTATTTCGTCGATTTCGCTCTCTTCTTTACATGCTGCGATTCTTCTGTAGATCTTCAACCTCTCTATAGAATCGGAGACATACTCCTCAGGGATCACCATATCGAACGGAATATTCTTCAGTTCCGTATCTACAGTCCTTTCCTCGACACCGATTTCGAACTCCCCTCTTAGCTCTTTCATAGCCTTATCTACCATTTCACGATAGAGGTACAGTCCGACCGAGTTGATGTTTCCATGTTGCTCTGCGCCAAGCAGCGTTCCGAACCCTCTTATCTCGAGATCCCGCATTGCGATCTTCATTCCGCTTCCGGCTCCCGAGAACTCTTTCAAAGCCTTCAGCCTCTCTCTCGAAGGATCGGACAGTCTCTTTGGATCGTAAAGAAAGTATGAAAAGGCTCTCCGATTGCTCCTGCCGACTCTACCTCTCAACTGGTAAAGTTGGGCCAATCCATATCTCTGGGAATCATTCACAATCAATGTATTGGCATTAGGGACATCAACACCGCTTTCGATTATTGTTGTGCATAGAAGCATGTCTAGTTCACCAACGTAGAATTCCCTTATCGTACGCTCAAAGGCCGTCTTGTTCATTTGACCGTGAGCAACGTCGATCTTGACTTCCGGCAGAAGATCTCTCAGCTTCACGAGAATCTCCGGCAGTTCGGCGACTCTATTGTGAACAAAGATCGTTTGACCGCCTCTGTTGGTCTCCCTCAGTACTGCCGTTCTGATAAGCCTTTCATTTATCGCTCCTACATATATCTCTGGCGAAGTTCTTCCTGCGGGCGGAGTAGATATTACCGAGAGGTCTCTGAGACCCGAAAGAGACATGTAAAGAGTTCTCGGTATTGGCGTGGCGCTCATCGACAAAACATGTATCTGCAACCGAAGCTTCTTGAAGTGCTCTTTCTGGAGGACGCCGAAGAGCTGTTCTTCGTCGACTACTACCAGGCCAAGATCGGCGAATACGATTTCCTTTGAGAGCAAAGAGTGAGTGCCTACAACGACATCGACCTGTCCATTCTTAAGCCTTTTCAAGAGCCTGCTTCTCTGGGCGTCGGTCCTGTATCTATCTAGAATCTCTACTCTAATTCCAAAAGGGCTAAGCCTGCTTTCGAAGTTATCGAAGTGCTGTCTGGCCAGAACCGTCGTAGGGACCATCACAGCGACCTGTTTCCCGGAGACAACTGCTCTGAAGGTAGCACGCAGAGCCACTTCGGTTTTTCCGTATCCGGCATCGCCACTTATTAGACGATCCATCGGCTTGTTGGTACTCAGGTCGTCAAGTACTTCTTCGACTGCCTTCTGCTGATCTTCTGTCTCGAGATACGGGAAGCTTTCTTTGAAGCTCTTCTCCATCTCGCTTTCGCCTATCAAAGGAATTCCTGACGAGGCCTCTCTTGAGCCGTAAAGGTTTGACAGTTCTTCAATCAAAGCCTTCACTTCTCTCTTCACTTTCGATTTCTGTCTGTTCCAGGCAGTACCTCTCAAGGAGTTCAACTGAATTCCTTCGGTGTTTCCTATGTATTTGTGAACACGATCGACCCTGTCGACCGGAACGTAGATCTTATTTCCATCTCTGTACTCCAGGAGAAGATACTCTCTGGTTCCTAGAATGTTCTCCACTGTTCTTACTCCAAGATAACGACCAATGCCGTACTCCTTGTGGACAACAAAATCTCCCTCTTCCAGCTCCGTCCAGTCAACCACCGGTATTCTCGGCAAAAACTCTTCTTCTCTCCTTGGTCTCTTGATTATCTCAAGCTTCTCGCAGAGCTCCGAGTCATAATCAAGAGAGGAGACTTCTCCGTCAGATACGATGGAATAATCCTTCAACTTCAGTAGCACTTCTGAGGACACTCCACCGAATCTGATGTAGAGGAACTTTCTAACAGCTTTGTCCGAAAGGAGTTCAAGAGTCTCGCGTTCTCTTCGCCCAAATTCAGCTAACGCATCGTCTGGATTGACAAAGACTACGTTGTAGTTTTCAAGAAAGTCAAGAAGAATCGATTGCCGCTCGTAGAAGATTCCTGCAATAGTATCCATCGTGTCCAGGCGGTCCCGAAGAATCTCATCCGAGCCACCGATTGCCTTTTCTGCGCTGGAAATTCTTTTCAGAGCGAGTTCCCTGTGCGGTGAGGCGGTGATGCCCTCGGCAGCAGGAGTTACATAAGCTTCATTCAGCCTTTGAAGACTCTTCTGAGTTGCCGGATCGAAACTTCTGATCGATTCTATCTCTCTGTCGAAAGTGTCTATTCTAATCGGTCTTTCAGTCCCAGGAATGAAGATGTCGACAATTCCTCCTCTAACGGCAAACTCCCCGGGAATTGTGACGGAAAACGCCCTGGAATATCCCAGACTCTGCAGGTGGTCCTCGTGGAGAGTGAGCGGACCTCCAACTTCAACCTTCAACGAAAGGCCTTCGAAGACTTCGATTGGCACTGTCTTTCTCAGAAGACCATGGAAAGACGTATACACGGTTCTGAGCTCTCCGAGAAGCAGCTTTCTGAGCAACGCGAGTCGTTCAGACCTTATCCTGGGAGAAGTCCCGACGTCTTCAAATGGGAAGACATCATGAGAGAAGAAGAATCCATCACCCTCATGCTTCGAATGTATGTCGATGAAGGATTCCAGCATTCTCTCGCTGGGAAAAATGACTACAGTTGCAGAGCACTTTTCGATTTTCTTCTCGACCCAGGAAATCGGGTCGTTTACTCTATATAATACTCGTTCCAAAACAACCTCCAAAGCCTTTTCAAAACAGTGCTTGCAGCTCTTAGCTGGATTGTCTCTCTGGCTCCCTTGAATCTATCGGTGTAGGTCTCTATTGAATCTACAATCCTCACTGCAGAGCAGACAAGGCCCACGGGTTTAAGATCTGACCCTCCCGAAGGACCTGCTATTCCAGTGACGGAAAGGCCCACATCAGTTCCGAAGAGACGACTTGTCCCCGCGGCCATTTCGAAGGCCACCTCTTCAGAGACGGCACCGTGTTGACTCAAAGAGTTCTCACTGACTTTCAGGAGTGACATCTTCGATTCGTTCGAATAAGATACGATGCCTCCAGAAAAGACATCTGAGACTCCGGGAACCGAAGTGAGAAGTGCAGAAAGGCGTCCTCCTGAACAGGATTCCGCTACGGAAATTGTCAGGTTCTTTTCCCGAAGCCCTTTGACAACCACTTCAACCAGTTCCTCGCCGCTTGTTGTGTAGATGTACCTTTTCCACCGCTCGGAGAAGAGGCGGCAAACCTCTTCGAGAACAGACTCGTCACTCGCGGACAGGATCACTGTTGGACCAGAGAAATAACGTACTCTTGTTACGAACTTTACTCCAGAGAACCTGGAAAGCATCTCCTCAGTGAAGTCTTCTACTTCTGGTTCAGTAAGATCCAAGAATCCGATCGTTCTAGAAAACATCTTGGGCGGCAGAGTAATGTGTTTGAGGGCTTCCATGAAGACCGCTTCCATTTCCATCGGAGGTCCGGGAAGAATAACGATCTCCTTGTTCTCTGTTCTCACAAATGATCCCCTGGCGCTACCAGAGATGTTCGGAAGCTGAACCGAGTCCTGCATAACGAGAGCTTGCCTCTTCAGTCCCGCAGGGGCTTCTCTGGAAAACCGCTTAAGGAAGCTTTCTTCTAATGCAGAATAATACTCGCTATCGAAGCTCAGCTCCCTGCCGAGATAGTCGGCAACAGTCTGAAGAGTAATGTCATCGAATGTGGTTCCAAGTCCTCCTGTTATTAGGAGGAGATCAGCTCTACTAAGAGCCGTTCTTATCTCGTGGCTTATGTATTCCCTGCTGTCCGGAACTACAACGATTGACTGGACTTCAAATCCCAGTGCCGTAAGACTCTCTGCGAGATAACCTCCATTACTGTCTTTGACCACGCCTCTGGTGATTTCGTCCCCGGTAAGAAGGATTGCAGCCTTCAAGCGACCACCTCCTGGTCAATTGTATCACCAAAAGCGTAGTGTTATAATTGAGTGCCGGGGGAGCCCAGAAGGCTGAGAGTGCTGAAAGCAGACCCCAAGAACCTGATCCGGTTAGCACCGGCGTAGGGAAGGCCATGGCTAGCGCCTCCGGTAATTTCTTGCAGGAGGTGTTTTTTATGAGAAGAGCATTTCTGGTCTTATCATTGATCCTCTTCATTCCATTTTCGACAGTGTTGCCGCTAAAGGTATATTCATACGATTCCCTTCAACCGCTCGCGCAAGAGACTTTTTCGAAGTTTACAGAAAAAACGGGAATTGCAGTTGAGTTTCGCGCTGTTGGAGATTCGGGTTCTCTGCTGAGCTTGATTATTTCCGAGCGCGAGAATTTCGATGGAGATGTCGTGATTGGAATCGATAACCTTCTTTTGAGACGTGCTTTCGAAGAAGGTATCTTTCTTTCTTACAGACCCCAAGGCTATGAGAAGATCTTTGATAATGATCTTCTACTCGATAGTCAGTGGAGACTAACCCCATATGATTTCGGAGGGATCGCGCTAATATGTGACACTAGCCAGATAAAAGATTCCATCGAAACGCTTTGGGATCTAACCGGGCCGGAGTATCGAAGGAGCGTGATTATTCAAGATCCCAGAACCTCGAGTACCGGTCTATCTTTCCTTGCCTGGACTTATCTGCTTTTTGGCGAGCGATTTGAGGAATTCTGGCAGGCTTTCAAGCCCTCGATACTCACAGTCTCTCTCGGGTGGGACGACTCTTTCCAGAAATTCGAGTCCGGAGAGGCTCCAATAATGGTTTCCTATGCCACGGATGGTGCATATTCAATGCATTATTACGGTGAATCGGTCTATATGACAATGATTCCAGAGGGCAGGGGTTACGTCCAGATTGAGGGAGCGGGAATCATAAGATGGACGAAGAATCTGCACGATGCTGAAATGTTCATGGACTTTCTTCTGAGTGAGGACTTTCAGCGTCATATTCCCCTTAACCAGTGGATGTTCCCTGTAATAGACGTAGAGATGCCCCCGGCCTTCGATTATGCCGTCAAACCGGAGAAGATTCTGAAACTATCTGCAGAGGTGGATCTTTCCGAACTCATCTCCAAGTGGGAAGCGGTAATATACGAAAGGTAAATTTCTGACAATATCTGCAGTTGGGATCGCGGCCGTTGTTTTGCTGCCGTTATTCTTTGCCTTTGGTAATCTAGAGTTAGATACGATTTTTTCAGTGATTTCGTCGCCCTCGTTCAGGTCGATTGCCGGGTTCACGGTCAAGCAGGCGCTTCTCAGTACATTTCTGGCAATGATCGTCGGTTTCCCGGCGGCAGTTCACTATGCGAGAAGCAACGGTCGTCTTTCACGTCTATTGGGAATAACAACCTATATACCGTTCTTCTTTCCCAGCATATCGATGGCAATAGGCTTCCTGGCAGTTTACGGCAGAAATGGACTCTTCAACAATCTGATGTCTTTTGCCGGTCTGGAGAGGGTACAGATTCTTTATTCTCTTGGGGCAGTCTTACTTGGACACGTCTTCTATAACGCACCAATAGTTATACTAGTTCTTGGGAATGCGCTCAGAAGTTTGCCCACAGATGTGCTGGAAAGTTCTAAGATAGACGGATCGGGGAGGATACGAAGACTTCTGCGAGTAGAACTACCTCTTGTTACACCGGCAATTATCAATTCCGCGCTTCTGATCTTCACTTACTGTTTCACCTCTTTTGCCGTTGTTCTTGTATTGGGCGGGGCGCAATTCGCTACCCTGGAAGTTTCAATCTATATGAATTTCAGGCTTTTGGCTGCACCGCAGAATGCAGTCGTTCTTGCCGCAGTTCAGTTCGCATTTATTATGGTTTTCGGATTACTCATTTCGCTGAGCGAGAAGAGTTCGCCCTTTGAACATGGTGAGCAGTATCTGGAAAAGAACAGATTAACGGGCATCTACTCATGGATATTTGTTCTCTTCGAGTGGATACCGATTCTTGGTGCCCTCTTCAGTTCATTCTACGACTGGACCAGAAAGGAATTCATCTTCGAGAGGATAACGAAGCTGTTTACAGAAAAGATCGTGCTTCTCGGCACGGGATTGGTCAACACATTGGTCAATTCAATAACGCTTTCATTTCTTGCAGCCGTTGTGACGGTAACAATCGCCTTTTTTCTTTCGTGGCAAGCAAGGCACACCTCTCGAGGATCGAGATATCTGAGAATAGTGTCTTTGATAGCTCTGTCCGTAACACCTTCGATTCTAGCTGTTTCCTATCTCACAGCATTTGGGAGTTTCCCTGTTCCACTGCTGCTGGTGCTGCTTTACATTGTGATTTCGTTACCCGTTGCTTTGAACTACATAAGTGGTCAGGTGATCGGTGCTGAGCTTGCCTTCCTTGAGGCGGCGCAACTCGACGGTGCTTCGAAACTTGCACGCGTATGGTATATGATAATCCCTTTCTTTAGAAGCACGATTATTTACGCTGCAACGGTAGTCTTCGCCATTTCTATGGGCGAATTTGGCGGATCGCTAATACTCGGGAGCAAAGACTTCCCTACCTTTGCCGTTGCCATCTACAGACTAAACGGAAGCCGCTATCTACTGGAGGCAAGGTTCTTAAGTTCGGCCTTGGGAATTATAATTATCTCCGTTGTCGCTATCTCCCGGTGGTTTGCACAAAGACCTGAGAGAAGTAGTCGCAGCACTCCCTGATTCCACAAATGTCGCACTTTGGGCCTACAGGTCTGCAGATCTCCCTGCCGAACTCAACCATTGACCCGTTCACCGGCCCCCATATCTTGGGCGGCAAGATCTTCATCAGAGCAAATTCGGTGTCGTCGGGCCTCTTCGTCTTCACCCATCCCAGTCTATTTGCGATTCTGTGAACATGGGTGTCGACTGCCAGGGCTTCCCTTCCGAATGAAACGTTTAGAACGATGTTAGCCGTCTTTCTGCCAACTCCGGGAATTGTAACAAGCTCTTCAAGGGTATCGGGGACAACCCCTCCAAAGTTTTCTACGACTATTCTTGCGCAGTTGATTATTCTGGAAGCCTTCTGCCTGTACATCCCGGATGCTTTTATCAGCTCGTACAGGTCTTCCGGGAGAGCTTTCATAAGCGATTCCGGATCGGGATAAACCGAGAAAAGCCTGCGTGAGGCTTCCTCGGTATTCTCATCTCTTGTGCGCTGACTCAATATTGTGCTCACCAAAACCTTGAAAGGTTCTTCATAGTCGCGACCTCTAGGAAAGTTTTCTACTATCCATTCCGACACTGCCGCAGGTGAGCAGTCAGACCTAGACATCGCCTCCCTCCAGGAAGGCTTTGTATGCTCTGTAGGTTTCGTAAAGGTCTGCTTTGGAGAGAAGCTCGAACGGGGAATGCATACCAAAAACGGCCGTTCCTGCATCCACTACTGTGACTCCCCTTTCGGCGAAGAATTTCGCAACTGTCCCTCCGCCGCCCCTATCGACTTCTCCTAAGATCGTACTCTGCCAGTGCACTCCCTTCTCGTTCAGAAGGTTTCGCACATAGCCCATGAACTCCGCGCTGGCTTCGCTGGTTCGTGACTTTCCTCTGGAGCCCGTGTATTTCAATATTGCAATTCCATATCCGAATCTTGCTGCATTTGTTTGATCGTGAGCATCCTTGAAGGTCGGGTCAAATCCGGCGGCAACATCTCCCGATATCATTCTGGATTTCTCGAGAAGGAAGTCGATCTCGTAAAGCCCCTTCTCTCCAGAAAGATTGAGAAGCTTCTCGATAAAGGCGACCCAAAACCGCCCCTTTGCTCCTGTAACGCCTTCACTTCCTATCTCCTCCCTGTCGAAGAGAAGGACCATTGCAGTCCTCTTTGGGTTCTCTATTGAAGACATATCCTTGAGCG
The DNA here is from genome assembly GCF_002752635.1 of Mesotoga sp. Brook.08.105.5.1. Lineage (NCBI taxonomy): Bacteria > Thermotogati > Thermotogota > Thermotogae > Kosmotogales > Kosmotogaceae > Mesotoga > Mesotoga sp. Brook.08.105.5.1. The sequence continues at coordinate 68,011 of NZ_AYTW01000012.1, read as the reverse complement.
CTGTTATAGCAGTGTATGAACAGACCCTATCATCATGCGCGTAAGCACCGATCATAGATCGATCAAGTCCAACTTCCCTCGGTTCGATAGCCGGCACAAGCTGGATGTCGGCAGAAAAGAAGTCTTCTTCAACAAGTCCGTACTTTTCATACAACAGATTAAGGAACATCAGCTTCACTGGATTCTCAAAGTCTTTGACGTCCGTTATAGGAATAGATCCGGACATGGCATTGAGATCCTTTCCTTGAAAGACCTTTCTGAAATCGCCTTCCCTGTTGTCCAAATGAGGGAGAAGATCGGAAATCACGAATACAGGATCATCGCTGCTCATTCCAATAGAGACATCAACAGATTCTCCATTGCTCTTGACTACCGTACCTACGAAGGCCAAAGGTATGTTTAGCCACTGATACTTCTTGACTCCTCCGTAGTAATGTGTCTTGAGCATTGCAAGCTCCGAATCTTCTACAAGAGGACTCGGCTTGAGATCCAATCTGGGGGCATCGAGGTGAGCTGCAATCATGTCGATACCGTCCTTGAGGTCTTCACCGATGACTGCTGCTATTAGCGCCTTGCCGCCTTTGGTTATGAATACGCGGTCACCCTTTTTAACGCCGCTTTCCTCGAATGAAGAGAGGGGTTTGAAACCATTTTTCTGGAGAAGGTCCACAAGATGTCTGACAGCCAGACGTTCTGTTACAGATTTGCCAATGAAGTTCATATAATCTTTTGAATAGGCAAAGACCGCATCTCTGTCGAGCGTAAACCAGGCGTTCTTCTTCTTCAAAGTAAGCTTTTCACCGAGCTTCTTGACTTCTTCGTTTTTCAATACTTCACCTCCATGAAAGTCTGTTTCGTTCCAACGTCTTTAATTTTATCGGATTTGCTTGTTTTTTTCGACCTGCATTGATTTGCTTCTCTTACACAGGTCGAGCTCCTGCGTTTCGCCATTTTCATTTTATGATTCGCATGTAAAAAGAATTTGCAGTCTATAATGGATTGATATGATTAATCTCGATTAATTAGTATAATTAACTTGCGAAGTTGAACCCTGTTCGCTTCTCCATCGTCATATAGAACAGATTAGGGTGGTATGGTTGGACGAAAAGAAGCTACTAGACGGACTGAAGAAGAAGAAAGTTTGGGCATACGAAGTCTTGTATGATGACTACGCCCCGAGATTGGGTAGTGTTATCAAATCGTATCTTGGATATGATGATGTAGAAGATGTTATCCAGGAAGTCTTTATAAAAGTCTTCAAGAACGTCAAGAAGTTCCGTGGAGACGCCAAACTATCGACTTGGTTATACAGGATTGCGGTGAATGTTTGCAAAGACACATTGGCCAAGAGAAAACGGAACAACGAGTTCTTGACTGATTTCGTAGAGAGCGAAGACAAAGTAACATTTGAGCCGCCGGCAACTACGAACGTTTTTGGGGAAGTTATGGATGAGATTTCTTTTGAAGAACTCATGTTAGTGGTTGGCAAGCTTTCCGAAGATGATCGTTTGCTGATTAAGTTGAGAGACATAGATGACCTGTCGTACGAGGAGATCGCCGATATACTTGAAAAGCCGGTCGGAACGGTGAAAAGCAGGTTACACTATGCAAGAAAGCGACTCAAGGAGATGCTCGAGGAGGTAGGTTACATTGGATGAACTGAGATTTGTCCGCATTTTGGATCGCGAGATCCCTTTAGAGGAAATGAGGGTTGATGAGAAGAAGGAAATTAGGAGTTATGTGAAGGTGATTGGAGCTCTTAAGGAAAGCTGCTCTTACAGACCTTCTGATGAGCTTAAGAAGAGGACTGTTGGCAAGATCAAGAAGCTAAAGAGCAGACCCTACAAGATGCTCGGAACTGTGGCCGCATGTCTAGTTCTTGGTCTGTTTTCAGTATCATTCTTCACTGGCAATACGATTCTAATCAAGAAAAAGGGCGATCTCTATCAACTTGCAAACGTTCTTGGTTACAGTTCGACTCTGAACGAGAGACTCAGGGTTAATTTGACTGTTTTCTCGCATGCTGATTCACAGATGAATGATATTGTGGTCATGGAGAAAGAGATGGAGCGTTCTCTGGGCTTCCTGAATGAATCGTCTGTGAACAATGACTTTGAGATCTCCGGAATCAACACAACTTATTGATCTATACGCGCTCTAAGACACAAAAGGAGTGAAATCGCCGTGAAAAAGCTGTCCGTACTCGTTGTCCTATTGCTTACTGTCGGGCTGGCGGTTGGAAAGGATGCTGTTGAAGAGTTAACGACGCTTGTTAATGCACTCAAGAACTCTTCGTATGAAGTAGACAGATACGTACAAGAGAGCGGAATAGTTACTACTGCGAAGAACGAGCGAGTAATAAAATCTGGTCCGTACAAGCTGGTCACTTCTTACTCGACAACGAAGGGTGAGTTTGGTTGGGTTAGGAATAGCTCGGGCCATTATGCCATTTTCCGAACGCGAAGCGTTGCCTTTGAGCCGATAACAAAGATAAAGGATTTCGAAGACAATTTCGTGGATCTAGTGAATAGCAAATCTTATACGATCAATCTCTTTCTTGATTTGCCAAGCGGCAGAAAGATTACGATTTCCTCGGGTGATCTCTCATTTGATGTTACTTATGACGATAACTATAGACTTCTTAAGCTCGTCAAGTCTTATCCATTTCATTCGATTAGTGCAAGTTATAGAAACTACTCAGAGATGTCTCATGAAGCTCTGACCAAGCTTTCAAATGCTACCGACGGCATGATTATTGTTCGTCCGCCGGTCTATTTTTCTGAAGCTATGCTCGAAAGGCATTTCGCATGGTCTTCAATGGATTTCGCAACTGATGGTAAGACCTATCTGTACACACTTCTCATGTACTCTCCGGAATTCGGACGAATGGTCCTGTACTTCTCTTTCAATTCTGAGCCTGATTACCTTCAGAAGTTCTCTGCTCAGATGGCGGAAGCAAACGGATTCAGCTATGCAATTGAGAAACTTTCGGCCTCTTCAGCGGTTAGTCTTCTTGGGATGGCGGATACTAAAACCCTGAAGGCTCTTCTTGAAGACCTCTATTGATTGAAGCTGCCTTCTAGAAGCAAGTCTTATTGAGGTTTTCATAAATCTTTTTCTAAATTGAATGAATTTTGTTGTATAATCAATCAAACCTTTTTTGGAGGCTATGGAATTATGGACATCAAGGAGACGATAGCTCTTCTCAAGAGCAGGGGCTACAGGATTACTCCTCAGAGAGTTGCGATAATCCGGATTCTCAGAGATCATGAAGGTCATCCGGGAGCTGAGGAAGTTTTTAGATCTGCTTTAGAACTTTATCCAAATATCTCAATGGCTACAGTCTATAACGTAATGGAAGTTCTTGAAAAGGAAGGAATTATTAGGGCTATTGCTGTAACTAAGACTTCCAGGCGATACGATCCTAATCTCAAGCCTCATAGTCACTTCATATGCAATACCTGCGGTAGAGTCTTCGACATCCCAATCAAATACTTTGAAGCTTGCATGAGAAGACTTCCTCCTGAACTGAACGATTTCGAGGTGAAGTCGCTCGAGGTCATCTACAAGGGCTCTTGTTCAGACTGCAAGACAAGATAACGATAACTTCAAACGCTTCTTGGGGGTGCAATAATGAAAGGACTAGACATTAATCTGGAAGAAGTCCTCACTAGAGTGATGAAAATATCTGATTTAAACTCACTTCAGGAAGAGAAATCCAGGCTCGTCGGGAAGCAGGGTTTGATAACCTCGCTTATGAAGAAGTTGAAAGAGATTCCTCCTGAGAAGAGAAGAGAGTTTGGAAAGACGGTCAACGAGTATAAGAATGCGATTGAAGAGGCTCTGAGTACTCGCAGAAACGAACTTGAAGAAACGGCCAGGATAGAACGAGAGAAATCCGAGAGGCTCGATTACACAATTCCGGGCAAGAAGAGGGATATAGGTTCTCTACACTTGATCAGCCAGACAATGGAAGAGGTCCAGAGTATCTGGGTAAGCATGGGTTTCGAGGTAACGACGGGTCCGGAGATTGAGACAACCTACTACAACTTCGAGGCTTTGAACACTCCTGAGTGGCACCCCGCAAGAGACATGCAGGATACTTTCTATCTTGAAGACGGCAGACTCCTCAGAACGCATACTTCTCCCGTTCAGATAAGGACAATGGAGTCAAGAAACCCGCCTCTCGCGATATTCGCGCCTGGGACCTGCTATAGAAAGGACACTCCCGACGCTACTCATCTTCCTATGTTCCATCAGTTTGAGATCCTGTTCGTGGATAAGGGAGTATCGGTCAGCCATTTGAAGGGCTCGCTAGACCATTTTGTCAAGAGGCTCTTTGGCGATAACAGGAAGATCAGATTACGTCCCAGCTTCTTCCCGTTTACGGAGCCGAGCTTTGAAGTCGATGTGAGTTGCGGGATCTGCAACGGAGAAGGCTGCAGAAGTTGTGGAGGCAGTGGATGGCTAGAGATCCTTGGAGCAGGCATGGTACATCCGAACGTATTTAAGAGCGTAGGATACGATCCTGAAGTCTGGAGTGGTTTTGCTGCCGGAACGGGTCTTGAGAGAATTGCGATGCTGAAGTACGATCTTGAAGACATCAGGGACCTTCTTCGGAACGATAGACGCTTCCTTAGGGGTTACAGGAGGGCTGTAATATGAGACTGTATCTCGAATGGCTTGGTGACTTCATTGATATAAGCGACAAATCCCCTGAGGAACTCGGCAATAGCTTATCGCTGAGCGGTACTGAAGTTGCAGGTGTTGAGTATCCCTGGAGTTATGTCGAGGGAGCATTGGTGGGAAGGATTGTTTCAACAGGTATTCACCCTGAGAGTGAAAGGCTTCAAATAACCGAGATTGACATCGGTGCTCGTAAGATAACTGTGGTTACAGCAGACTTGACTGTCAAGAAAGGCGAAACAGTCGCCGTGTTGCCTGAAGGCTCCTCTCTTTCAGGAATGAAGATCGAGAAAAAGGAGTTCCTTGGAGTTGAATCGGAAGGAATGTTTCTTTCTCTTGAGGAGTTAGGTCTGGAGGACAAATCACTTACTATATTGAGACTTGAAGAAGGTCGACCGGGGGATTCCGTGGTTGAACTGCTTGGGCTCGACTCGCCGGTGGTCGAAGTGGAATTGACGGCCAACCGGGGAGACTGTCTCTCTGTCGTTGGATTGGCGAGAGAACTAGGTGCGATCTTTGAAAAGAAGATCACGAGACCTGAAGTGGATGAGTCGATTCAGACCGGAGATGATCCTTTTCTGAAGGTGAAGCTGAACGACAATGGCTGTATCAGATACACGGCCCTTCTGGTGGACCATGTGAAAATCGGCGAGTCTCCTCTCTGGATGAAGAAGAGACTGGTTGCGGCAGGTCTCAGGCCGATAAACAACGTAGTGGATATAACGAATTACGTGATGCTTGAGACCGGTCATCCTGTTCACGCATTCGACGTGGAGAAGATTGGATCAACCGAAATAGTTGTTCGCAAGGCAAGAAACGGAGAAAAGCTGGAACTCCTCGACGGAAAAACCGTGGAGCTTGATAACAATGATATGCTGATCACAAATGGCGAAACCCCTCTAGCCCTTGCGGGAGTTATGGGTGGTGAGGAATCGGGAGTCTATTCAACTACGAAAAGAGTTCTGCTAGAGGTTGCCGTGTTTGATCCCGTGAGAATCCGAAAGACTGCAAGGAAGCTTGGGATCTCTACAGACAGTTCGTACAGATTTGAGAGAGGTATAGACTACGAAGATTCGATTTACGTGATAAGACGACTGGCCGATCTAATGAAGCAGCTCTGTAGCGCAAACGTAGGTTCGAACATCGTCGATGCCGGAAGGGTGCCCGAGCTTCAGCATATAAAGCTAAGAGAGTCGTACGTAAGTGAGAGACTTGGAGGAGCAGTTCCGCCAGAGAAGATCGGCAGAATACTTGAAAGCCTGGAGTTTTCAGTCGAGCGCACAGATGATGGCTGGAAGGTAAAACCACCTGCTTTTCGAGCATACGACACAAAACTGGAAATTGATCTTGTTGAAGAGATCGGCAGAATCTACGGCTACGACAGGATAGTAAACGAACTGCCCAGGATTTTCCCCATCTCGGCTGGCGTACCGGAGTCTTTGAAGAGGCAGAAGAGACTTAAGGATCTGATGGTCGCAAATGGTTTCGACGAGGTTGTCACATACAGTTTCGTAAATCCCGAAGAGATTGCAAAAGTAAACAAAGGAGTCGATTGCATCGCTTTGAGGAACCCGCTGTCGATGGATATGGCTGTCTTGAGGCCATCGCTAGTCTATAATCTCTTAGCTGCGGCATCCTACAATTTCAGAAGACAGAACAGAGATATCAAGCTTTTCGAGATAGCTTCGGTTTTCAATCCACTTGAGAAGCAGTGCGAAACAACTGCGTTAGGTTTTGTGGCTACAGGAAGAGAGAATCCACAGGATTATTCCGACAAGAGGGTAATCGACTTCTTCACTATCAAGGGAATAATCGACGAGTTCTTCTCACTTTACGGTTTAACTCCTGCGTACAAGCCTTCATCAGCCCCTTGGCTCGAAAGAGGGAAAGCAGTCTCTGTAGAGATTGAGGGTGCAAGAGCGGGCTTCCTTGGTGCTGTAGATCCAGCAATAGCCGATTCTCTTTACGAAATCAAAAGCGGTGAAGTGTTTATTGCAGAACTCAACGTAACCTTAATTGAAAGCATGATGAAAGAGTTTTCCGGAGTAAAGAAAATCTCTCCATTCCCAAGAGTCTTCAGAGATCTCTCGTTCCTTGTTCCTTACTCTATAGACTATGGGCAGCTTGAAAAGCTGATAACCAATACTCTAGAAGGAACCTTTTTCAACGAAGTAAGGGTTTCCGACCTGTATGAAGGAAAAGGCATTGAACATGGATACAGGAGCATAACAGTTACTCTAGCTTTTGAATCTTTCGAAAAGACCCTTACCGACGAAGAGATAAACTCTCTAATCGAGTTGGTTTTAAAAGAGACTGAAGAGATTGGTGTGAAGCTGCGTGGATAATCTGCTTCTCAATACCTTCAGCAGGAAAATCAGAGCTTATCTTCCTGAACTATGGAGGAAGGTCTCGAAGGAAGAGTTTTCGGTTGAACGAAAGTCCGGGTACAAGGACATTGTTACCTCGGTTGATCTCGAGATAGAAGAAAATCTCAAGTCGTTTCTTCACAATCTCTTCCCGGATGCTGCGTATCTCGGAGAAGAGTCGGGACCAGATGTTAGATCCTCAACAATGTGGATAGTTGATCCTGTGGACGGCACGACAAACTTCTCGAAGTCAAATCCTCACTATTCGACACAGATTGCTCTGTACACAGAAAATCGTGTCGTATTGGCAGTTACCTATGATCACAACCGGAAGGAGACATTCCATGCAATTGAGGGTCAGGGTGCCTACTTAAACAATAAACGGATTTGGGTTAGCAAAACAAAAGAGCTTCGAGAAGCTACAAGTCATGTTGGCCTTCAGTACTCATCCGAGACGTCTTTTGAGAGAATTACGAGGAGAATTAATCGAGCGATAAAGATATGTAGAGGCGTTCGTATAACGGGAAGCGCGTGTCTTGACTTTGCCTACGTTGCAGCCGGCAGAGCAGATATATTCTGGGAAGAGAAACTCAAGGCATGGGATGTTGCCAGCGGAGTCCTGCTGGTGAAGGAAGCCGGTGGCTTCGTTGGAAGCTGTCTTAAGGAACCTCTTGACCTTCTAGATCCCAATGTTCTCGTTGCCAACAACTCTCCGGAGCTGGTTGAAGAGTTCAGGGAGAGAGTCTTGTATGATTAAGTGAGGCAGACGCCTACTGCGCGCTGCCCCGGGTACGCAATGCGCCGAAAACATCGGCGGACGCAAGGCTGCCTTCGGCAGGAGGCGAGTCCGACTTCGTCGAGAAGTGATGCTGCTGCGCAGGAAGCGATGCCCGGAGAAACGTCCGGGGAAGTGGTGCTGGCGCTTCCGCGCCAGGAGGCAAAAGAAAGAGCCAGTCACCTTCAGTGGCCAGTCCGGCTCCGCCTGGCCAGTCTTTGCTTAGCAAAGGCCAATTCCGCTTCGCGGGCTAAGAACCGCTGAACGCTGAGCGCTGATGAAAAACCACGTTGACCGTCAGCGGTTCGCCGTTCTCCGATAGTATCGGAAGATCGGTTCCGGCGCGTTGCGCCCAAGTTCTTCGTTCCAGAGCTAGGAGCTTTGTTCTTGGTTCAGAAGAAGAGCGAAAGAGACGTTGTCCGTTCGCCGTCCAGGAGCGAGGACCTGTCCTTCGAAAGAGCAGCTGCACGCTTAAGAAAAAAACCGCTGGTCGCTGGAAGAACCGCTTAACGCTGTAAGAGCCGTTCTCCGGGAAGAACATCGCGAGAAGCAATGGGCCAAAGAACATCGGCGGACGCAAGGGTGGCGAAGATCACGCCAGGTCGTAATGCATGCTTCACAGGGAAGGATTCAAAAAAGCAATCAACCTGCAGAGCCTGCCCCAAAATGCTTCTGCTTGAGGTTCCTGGTTATGATCTTCTTGCTCCTGCATTATGATCTTCACCAAGAACGAAGAACAGATACTCGCTCTGGAACGAACAACGGGTTCTCCTCGGAGAACCGTTCAACGGTCAACCAGGTTCTCTCGTTCTTTCCTACCCCCAACCCCGGTCTCTTGCTTTTTCTTACAACTTGCAACTTGGAACTTCCAACTGATGCTTTTCTTGGCAAACGGAGAACCATTCAACGGTCAGCCTGTTTCACTTTGCTCTTTCCTACCGCTGCAACCACCAACCGCGGTTTCTCAAGAATCGCTCAAGGGGTTGACCGCTTCTGTTCACCGAACCGCCCAGACCTAATACCCTATACCCGCTATTGCCGCATGCGAAATTGTTTCAGCATCACGGTCTATGTTTCCAGAGTTCATCCCTCAAACGAGAACCAATGATCTCTATCATGGACTTTCAAATGCCGGATTCTTGCCAGGGTGTGCCAAGGCATCATCGACAAAGTCCGTTGCGTCTGATTGCATAACTTTCATTTGTTTTCTGAATGACCAAGTTCTAGCTCTCGCTCTTGCTTCAGGCCAACCACCATCATCTACCCCTACCCCGCACCAGCTAACTCGTACGACGTTTAAGAGCTCTTTCCGACGCCCTGGGCCGCGCCCGCTACCAAGTACGGAACTTGCGTCACAGCGATATTCTCCTATGTTCCTCGAACATGCACAGGTCTTCTACGTAAAGAACTCCCTTTTCTGCGGCAGCCTTTGCAGCCTTTTCACTCGTTATACCCTTCTGCAGCCAAACAGCCTTTGCTCCCAGCTCTATGGCCTTCAAGGCGACTGATTCCGCCTCCTCAGAGGGTCTAAAGATGTCAACTACTTCAAGCTCTATTCCGTCGGCCACGACTGATTCAAGATCCGGGTATACTTTTAGGCCGCTGTATTCTTCCATGCTCGGATTAACAGGTATCACGCGATACCCCTTTTCAATAAGATATGTAGGAACGTAGTTAGCCGCCTTTTCCGGATTCTTTGAGAAACCCACAACAATAACTCTGTTGAGGGTCTCGAGGATTTTTTTTGCTCTCTCACGGTAATTCAAAGAACAACACCTCCAAGTATTATTAAAGCTATTCCTAGAAGAAGAGAGAACCAGAAGAACCAGTTCCCAAACCTAGTATATAGGGTGGTCGTTACCCTCGGAAGATACTGGAATTCGCCAACAACATACTCGGCCGTCAGTTCCTTCGAAGTGGGCAGTCGCTTTACAATCCTGCCATAGGGATCGATTACCGCTGAAATCCCGGTGTTGGATACCTGAATCACATATCTTCTGTTTTCTATTGCTCTGGCGATGCTTTTTGATAGATGTTGTTGAAGAGCCGTCGATATATTGAACCAACCGTCGTTTGTGGCAATGACGATCACTGTTGCACCGTTGCGAGTGAGATTTCGCGAGACATTGCTGTATAGAGAGTCGAAACAGATTTGTGCTCCTATCCTGTGCTCATCTACGGAAAAGATTGTGAATTGTTGGCCTGGATCGAAGTAGTCGAGGAACTTGAGAAAACTGAAGAGTCCAAATACTCTTGGCCATGGGAGAAACTCAACAAAGGGAGTGAGCTGGACTTTAGCGTAGAATTCATCTGAGAAGCCCTCTCCATCTACAAACCTAACCTGATTGTAGTTGTTATCGTTGTATGTGGGAAATCCCACCAAAATCCTTAAGTTGCGTTCGCTTGCAATCTGTTGAAGCTGCGAGCCGGTTGAATTACTTCTTATATCGCTCATGAAAGTTGCTTCCGGCAAGATTACTACGGAACCTTCGGGAATTTCTCTCAGCGCTCTCGAGACCACTCTCAAGGTCTCGTCGGGAGGCTGGTAATACTTCATGTGCATGGAGATATTTGTTTGAAGCGCGTAAAGTGTGCTTTCATATTTATCGGAAGAATGCGGAATAGGCACAAAACTACTCATCGCGGCATTCGCAAGAGCCACGAAAGCGACAGAAATGACAATCAATAAGGCTCTGTCTCTTGTGCGTTCCATGAAGAGATGAGACAAGTAGTGGTTGACAAAGACTATTATGAAGACAAGGAGTAGCGGTCCACCAACCGCAAGAAGCTGAGCTATTCCCAGCTGTTCGTTTAGAAGAGCGTCAGATAGCCTTCCGTTCGTGAATCCGAGTGGGCCTATCTCCCTGAGATGCTCTGTGACTGTGAAAAACGATGCGGCAAATAGGCTGAGAAGTACAGGATACCTTTCGAAGAACCTTTGATACAACCCGTAGATGAAACCGAAAGCAAGGAAGGGAACTGCGATTACTACACCCATCAGGAAATATACTACTATTCCGATGAAGTTCGGGAATGAGTTCAAGACTTCCGGAACATTCACGGTTAGGACAGGTAGTTCCCAGTAGTGGGTTATGAGCAGATAGACGAAACCCCAGACAAAGGCCTTCAAAGCTCCCTTCAGCGGAGTTACTTCCTTCATGGAGATGAAGAACGGGATAAGTGCAACCCAAATCAAGTAACCCCAAAGCATGCCGGGCATCGAAAGCGCAGTAAGGACTGCTGAAAGGAGAACTAAGGCCACTATCGCTCACCCCTGGTTGCCAGGATTCTCTCTATTGCCTCTGCCACACCACCGTTATCGTTATCTCTTTCAGTCACCAGTTTTGCGTACCGCTTCACCTCGTCCGGTCCATTTGCCATTACCACGGGTAATTCGGCCTTCTTCAGTATCTCAACATCATTGAAATTGTCGCCAATATATGCGACGCTTCTCCAGCTCAGCCCAAGATATTCCAGTATATGTATCAGGCCATTTTCCTTTCCCACACCTGGTCCGAAAAACTCGTAGAAGGCGTGCTCTTCAACATTGTCGTTCTTGATAACGGTTACGTTCTCGAGGTGAGAATTCGATTCATTGAGAAGCTCCTGAATTCTGTCTTCTTTGCCTTCAAGAGCGATTTCAGGAATACCTTCATCCTTGATCCGCATTAGCGGATTATCTTCAAACATCATCCTATATCTGTTGTTACTGTAGTATCCTCTGTATGGAGAATCTGAAGGTTTGGTGGTGGAAATATCCGGAAGTCTGAAGAAATCGAAGAAGACAAGAGCGTTAAGGGATTTCTCCAAAGCCTTTTTGAACAGGAATCTTGCTTTGTCCGCTTCAAGAAGTGATTTTGAAATTACTTCAGTATTCTCTCCGTGACCGTACGTCACTAGAGCGCCATTCTGATAAGAAATGGGTACGTCTATGCCAAGTTGCTCGGCGTATTTGTGGCCCGAAACATAGCTTCTTCCGGTGGATATGGAGACTGCTACACCCATATCCAGAGCTCGTCTTATCGCATACTCGTTTTCAAGTGGGATCTTCTTCTCGCTGTCGAGGAGAGTACCATCCAGATCAATCACAATGAGCCGAATCATCTTTCAACCTCCAACAATCTACTACCTGAAATGTCTCTAATCTGTTGTTTCTGGACTTCACCCACTCAACTTCTATGGGGAAAGCAAACTCCGGAGCCAGTCTCCCGTTTAATACCCATCTTCTTGCCTCTCTGCTATTATAGAGCCCTGGATTGGCCGAAATCTTGAGGACTGAAGGTCCTTCTACCCATCTTACTTCATCAATCACGTCTATCTCCAGAAGTGAGCTCTTGATTCTCTCCCTTATTTCTATTGGGGGAAGTGGACAGACGTTAATTAAAGCGATGTTTCTTGACAGGGGACCGATCACTTTTACGTTAGCAAGAGAGTGAGTGAAATCCTCGAGCTGATCAAGTAGAACTTCATTCGCAATAGCAACCGAGTATCCGTGATAAGCCGGGTTCGCCATAATCTTCAGGAGATGCTTCAGCTTGCAGCCTTCCCTAACGGGCGCTTCTCCAATCTTTGGCACTTCGATACCAAGGTAGCTCAGCGCATTCTCTATCTGTTTCTTTGTCCATTTCCTCAAGGGAGCGTAGAATCCATCCTTGATGACGATCCCTGTCTTTCCCCAGGTGTCTGATTGGTTGGCACCCGTCGCTACAAGACCCAAAACTCCGGATCTTATCGCCGGTAGCTTCGCAAGTCTAGTGCATCTATTGCACGAAGGACCGTCCTTCCAGACCCTTTCTTGAGCTTCGTATCCCGGCGTGAATTCCAGTCTGAGCCTCATTTTGTCTGCAAGGGAAGCTACTATTTCAAGACCTCTGCTATATGAATATGGTCCAAAACATACGTTTACAAGCTTCACCCTTTCCCGTCCAAGAGCCCTCGAAGCCAGCACAGCCACAAGAGTAGAATCCAAACCCCCTGAAAACGCAACTGTAAGCCTGCCGCTTTCAGTGAGATCTCTTATTTCGTCTATAGTCTTGTTTACTAGTAATTCGATTTGCTCACTCATCTGTTCAAGTATAACGCAAAGAAGGCGGCAAGTGCCGCCTTCTTGTTAACCAGAAGCTATCTCAGGAGCTCTCTTTTCTTCTTCACAAGGAAGGATGCTACGTGAATGCCTTTTGTTCCGCGTCCGAATCCGGCATCCATTCCACAGGAAACGGCCAGATCATTTGTAATCTGGGTTCCACCCGAAATGAAGATCAATCTGTCTCGTACGCCCTTTTCTATAGCGAGCTGAGAAATCTTCGTCAAATTGCTTACGTGGACTTCGTTGTGAGTGATAATCGTGGAGATAAGAACTGCTTCGGCACCGGTTTCTATGGCCGCATCAATGAACTTCTCCGGAGGAACACTTGTACCGAGGTAGGTGTACTTGAAGCCGAACTTCTCAATTCCTCCGTGCTTAATATCTAGGATCTCCCTTATTCCAACCGAATGTTCGTCGTTGCCGACCGTCCCGGCCACCACCCTCATTGGATGTCCTTCGACGAAGGAAACGATCTCTTCTTCGGTTAATAGATCAGGCTTCTCAGGTAGTTTTAGTGAGTCTCTCTCTATCTTGAACGGGACCTTTGCTTTTAGCTCAAGATAAGTCCCCTCAATCGGATGGAGGATGGTCTTGCTTATGACTGCTGCTTCTACAAAGCCCATCCTCTTCGCAATCTCAAGAGCTGCGGCCTCGGCATGATCGGGGTCATCGGGGATGGTCAAATCTAGCTGAACCCAACCGTCGCCCCACCATTCAACCTCGGGAGATATCAGACCTTTCTCCCTGTCTTCCAGTTGCTGAGCGATTCTAAGATTAACGTTATCGGATTCATCGAGTTCGTCTATGTACTTTATCTTTGATCTGTCATGCAGGGTGCAACCACCTATGAGTTCATCGGGCGATTTGATTCCCTCAGGGAGATTGTTGTATCCGAAGTGCTCACATACGGGGGCAAAGTATTCAGCATCCCTAGGAACAACGGTGCCGGCACCGATCCCACCGTCTTTCGGTCTCGCAATGCCGTCGCCATTGCGCTCGGGGTACTGTCCGTTATCAACAAAAAAGCCCCTCTCGGCAGCTTCAAAGTATCCGCCTGCTTCCAGTATCTCTTCCATCATTAGGATGGCGCGCATCTTCAGCTCTCTAATCTTTGGCCTCACAACCTCTTCGTTGATCTGGAGTAGGTCTTTGATTCCATCCAGAGCCAAGAGAGCATGTTTTGCGGTTTCGATGCCCCTTATGGAGTTGACATGCCACGGAACATTTCGACCTTCATCGGGAGTTATGGTGGACTGGATGTCTGCTTTGGTTAGTCTCGAAACCAGAGTGTCTAGGACATGAATTCTTGTTGCATCCATCAAGTCTGATTCGATGTATCTGGTATTCATCTGAGCCCTAAATCTGTAATCTTTGAATAGTTCTCTCAGAGTTATTGCGTAGATAAAGTTGAGTTTGAACTCCGGGGCGGGAGAGACAACAGGGGGAACCGTTGAGAGAGCGATCAAATCTTTCTTCATCCCCACCTTTACAGAGAAAGCGCAGTTAATTGCATGCTGTACGAGGAGTTCGGGCATGACTTTCCATGCTCTCTTGGCAGAGGCATTCGCGTTGTGGGCGCCATCTATTTGAAGCATATCAACGCTTGCCATGATTTTCTTGGCAGCTGCCGCATCGACAAAGGATCTCACAGGATTGATTCCTCTGTAAAGAACGTTGTACTGAGGGTCCTGATGAGCGCCGTTGACACCTTCCTCTGCGAAGAGAACAGCGATTTCAGGTCCTGCCACTCCACTAATATAAGAATGGAAGTTTATCGGTCTTGCAACTTCTTCTTCAATGGCGTCCAAAGCTTTTCGAGTAGCTCTAAGCTGTTTTCGTGTGATAGGAATGCCTCCTATCCCTTCGGGTGTTCCTTCGATCAGACCGTCAATATGACTCTGGCCTAGTGTCCTTATAACCATGATATGGTCGGCACCATGCCAGGCAGCCATTCTCATTCTTCTGATGTCATCTTCAAATCTGCCGGAGGCAATCTCGGAGGTAATGACCGGATCGGGTTGCGGATCAATGTTCTCAAAATAGTGCGAGGCCGGTAGTCCTATGCTGTTCTTCAACGGTTCGGAAATCTGATCATATTGGAAACCATCGACTCTCGTTCCTTTGGGCAGTTTCTTTCTCCATGTCCAGCCCTTTCTTCTCGGAGCATAATGCTGCAGATCCTTAAGAATCTCCTCGACCTTCAGCTTTTCGTTAACGGGCAGCACTTTCCCCACCTCCTCTGAAGAAGGTGACAAGTTCTTCCCAGCCCTTTCCTGTTGCAAGATCTTCCACAGCTTTCTCTAAAGGTTGTGATGTCTTCTTGGCGTATGAAAGGACAAGATTCCCGGCACCCTTGCCAAGGAGACCGAATTCAACGGCCTTAGCGACGATAGCCCCGGCCTGAAAACTGTCCAGCCCCATCCGCAAAAGTACTGAACGCTCGATCGAAGGACTCGTGTTTCCTTCTGCTAGTTCTATCAGCGGCTCGACGATCTTGTCCGCAAGCTCCCAGAACCTACTGTCTAGATCCTCGTCTGAAAGGTTCTGCAGGTGCAGGCTTCGCTTTTCAAAATCATCAGTTCTCTGAATCGACATTAGCACTTACCTCCTTAACCAATTCCTTGACTTTAGCTACATCAGTCTTGAGCTCTTCGGATAAGTATTCGTAATCGCTCTCGATCAATGTAACCTCCCGTCTAATCAGTTGTTTTATATAGGATCTCCTTAAGTCTGTCATGTTCACTTCTTTGTATGCAATCTGAGAGTGGCTCTCAGGGATAGATATTGTCTTGCCCGGAGCATCCAGGGCTAAAGGGTCTCCCCTCACAATCTCTATCCCGTTTTCTCTAGCAAAGGTCAATTGTGCGCTGGGTAGCTTACCTGCACCTGTATATTCGGTTTCCTGGACTACTATTGTTTTGTCTTCGGGTAGTTCTCTGGCAAGAGCTATAGCTGCTGTCAGACTCGTGTTACCTGCCGGACCTCGCTGAAGGCCCTCAAGTCTCGCAAGCATTTCAGTAACATAAAATACTTCTCCTTGCGTAACGAGAAGATACCTGTCCATGTATCTCAAGGCTCTTGCAGCATTCCTTGGAACATCTGATCTATCCGGGAGAACAGCAAATGGTATTCCAAATCCAGTATGACCGGTGGTAAAGGATTTCCTGTTGAAGTCTCTATTGCTCGCCATGTGAAGACCGGAAAGATCGACGCTGACTCCAATGACTTGTGTTTCCTTTGCGCCTGCCTTTCTAAGACCTCTGGCCGTTCCCGTGAGATTGCCTCCCCCGGCGTGTGTAGCGAGGACGTAATCAGGATTCATTCCGATCATTCTATTTGACTGTTCCACAATCTCATATCCCAAAGACTCGATGCCCGCAATCGCATAAGGTGTATAGAGGGATGCATTGAAGAACCCAGTTTCCTCAAGAAGAAGGAGGAAGTAGTAGAAGAGCTCCGGACCGACCGTAAGCTGGGCTACTTCTGCTCCGTAAGCTTCACAGGCGCGAGCCTTCTCCAGAATCTCAGGTTGACCTTTCCCTTTGCTGTCATAACACTCCTGAACAACGATGCACTTCAAAGCCCTTTTCATAGATTGAGAGGCAACGGCAGCTCCGTAGTTTCCACTGGTCGCGGCGATTACGCCTTTGTAACCGAGCTCCTTTGCCCTTGCAACACTCACTGATGCACGCCTGTCCTTGAAGCTTCCTGAAGGGTTAGTCGCCTCGTCTTTCAGGAAAATTCTGGCGCCCTTGCCCGGTTCACTGATTGTTCTTACGAGTCTCGTGATATTCTTGAGCTCAATCAGAGGGGTATCCCCAACTCCGGTTTCTGACTGAATTTTTCTGATCTCCTCAATAGGGTACGAAGTATCTCTCATGAGCGCTTCGTAGTCAAAGGCAATCCCTTCGAGTTCGTATTTGTCGTAATCAACTCCAACAGATGCCTTCATTATCTCTTTTCTTCTCGCCATTACTGATTCGTATGATCTATTCTGCATCGCTATCGCCACCAGTAAGCCATCGAGTTAGTTCAATTCCGGCCTCAGAGAGTTCGGGAATATTGTCTCCGAAGTTGTGTTCATGCGTGGGCTCGACGCATTCAAGTTTTCCGTGAACTCTTCTCCCCGAGGCGGTTTCTACAGTGACCATTTCGCCGACTTCGGCCTTCTCTTCAATGAGAAAGCCCCTGATTCTCAGTTCAAGAGGGACGTTCTTCGTGTCCTCGGGAACGGAGGGAGCTCTCTCGCCAATATCGAGGAGGATCTGGTGTATCTGGACCCACTGCCCCTTGATTGCACTCATAGTTACATCTCCCTGATCTCGTCGATCAAGCACCTCGGTACAGGCAACTCACTCATTTCAATCAGTCCGGGAGTCGCCTCAATTACTGCGGGAATCATGTTTGTAGCAAGGGCTATAGTCCCCTTTCCGCCGGGAATCTCGGGTTTTACTGAAAGGTGAATCTCCGGGTCGCCGAAAATATCTATGTAGTCGCCAGTGTCGACCCCTTCGATTTCCGGAAGGATCTGCTGGGGATGAATAAGCTCTATCACTAGTCTGTCACCACAATAACCCCGGCCTATATGTCTGCAGCCGGCCACCATACCGGGCATTACGTGTGCAACATCAGTCTTCCTCTCTGTTCTTGATATGATTGGCTCACGAGTCTCTTCAACTCTATCGATGTTCCACCCTAAAGCATTTCCAATCATTGCGATTGACTGCTGGAAGCCTATGTGTCCTACTATCTCTCCCGACTCAATTCCCTTCTTGAATTCCTCAGGTGAAGTGCCTACTCCTTGGGTTTTCATCACAGTCTTTCCGAAGGGAGAAAGATCGTTGATCCTTCTTGCTTCTATCCTCTCGACCTTTAGACATGCACCTGTCATAGCGATTATCAATAGGTCAAGCACGAACCCTGGATTTATTCCCGTACCAAGAATAGATACTCCATAACGCCAGGCGATGTTCTCGAGGACTTCGGATTCCTCTGGATGCGAAGCGAATGGGAAGGCCATCTCTTCGGCTATCGTAAGAATATCCACGTGGTGTTTTGCAGCCATCTCTATTTTGGGAAGTACTTCTTCTACAAAGGAGTTCGTAGCTATTACAACTATGTCTGGTCTCGTTTCGGCAATTGCCTCGCCCACATCCGAATAGATCAACCTACCTGTCTTCTTGCCGTCGAGATATTCTCCAAGATCCTTTCCGATCTTTTCTGAATCCTTTTCAACGGCTCCAACCAGTCTTAGTTCTTCTTTCTTGGCAACATTACGGGCCACTCCGCTTCCCATTGAGCCAAGGCCCCAAACTAATACTCTGTACGCCATAAAGAAACCTCCTATCCGAATTTGTAATTATCCGATTCAATACTATCATCGGCGAGATGGGGAGGCTATTTGCGCATTATGCGACTATTCGCGATAAAAGACGACTATTCACGACTTCTGTGAGTATGTTTGAGTATGCGTAAGTATGGATCGAGAAGAGGAAGTCTGGCTAGTACTCTATGGCAACTCTTTTTATCTCCTCAAGGGAAGTGACTCCGTCGATCACCTTCTGCACCCCATCGTTGTAAAGCGTTCGCATTCCAGCCTTCACGGCAGCTTGAGCAAGCTCTCTCTCTGAAGCGTTCTGACCAATCATCTGACGAAGATTGTTGTCAACAACTAGGATTTCGCTAATACTGGTTCTACCCCTATAACCCATTCCCCGGCACTCGGGGCAGCCATTTCCAGGAATGTACTCGCTGAAGTCATTTCTATCGGGGTAAAAGGTTGAGGCCATCTTTCTTAGTTCTTCTCTCACTGGTATTTTGACCTTACAGTTGTTACAGAGCTTTCTTACCAATCGCTGCCCCATAACTCCGATCAATGAAGTGCCAAGTAGGAAGGGATCAACCCCCATGTTGACAAGTCGAGCAACCGCGCCTGCAGCACTGTTGGTATGGATTGTCGAGAAAACAAGATGTCCAGTTAGCGATGCCTCAATCGCCAGCTGTGCAGTCTCTCTGTCTCTGATCTCGCCGACCATTATTATGTCAGGGTCCTGACGCAGGAAAGATCGCAGGTATCTCGCAAAAGTCAATCCGATGTCCGTGTTCACCTGGCACTGAGAAATACCTTCAATAGTATATTCAACAGGGTCTTCTGCCGTAAGCACGTTAACCTTCTCCGAGGTTACTTGGTTTAGGACCGCTACCAGAGTAGTGGACTTTCCGCTTCCCGTAGGACCAGATACCAGTATGATACCGTACGGAGCGTTGATTATGCTTTCGAAACGCTCTCTGTTGTGGTCTGAAAGACCGAGATCTTCAAGCTTCTTCTTCGCATTTGATACCCTGAGGATTCTCATAACAACTTTCTCGCCGAAAATCGTTGGCATTGTCGAAACTCTCATGTCGAACTGCTCATTGCCTCTCCTAATATAGAACTTTCCATCCTGAGGCATTCTCTTCTCTGAAATATCCAGCTTACACATGACTTTGATTCTCGACACTACAGAATTATGAGCTTTGCGCGGATAGCTCAGGACCTTTCTCAGAACGCCGTCGACTCTCAGTCTGGCAACGGCCATTTTCTCGTAGGGCTCCAGATGGACGTCACTGGCATCGCTTCTTATGCCGTTGTCCAGAAGTGAGTTTATGAACTTCGCGACGGGAGTATCATCGGTTTCGTCCTGTCTGTCATCTTCAAGATCAATTTCCGTGTGCTGTTCTATGCTGAAAGTATTGTCTATTATCTCGCTGGAGGCAGACTCGTCATACGAAGATTTGTAGAGAGCATCGAACATTGGTGGAGGTACAAGGAGCGTACTAATCTTGTTTCCTGTGAGGAAGGAGAGCTCTCTGTCTATCTGAGGAACCCTAAGAACTTCAGTAGTTACCACCTTAAGGATCCCTTTTTCGTGATCAAACTCTATAGGGATTACACTAAGCCTGTCTGCAACAGGCTTAGGAATCATTCTTAGGACATCGGGAGTAACGATATTAGGCAAATCTTCGAGCACCTTAAGCCCGTATTGCTTTGAGAGTGAATCGTATATGTCGTCCCAGGAGATTACGCCCATACCAACAAGAACTTCACCGAGCGGCTTCCCGACTTTTTTCTGTAGAGTTACGGCCTGCTGGAGAGCATCTTCACTTAGGAGTCCCTGATCTATGAGAAGCTCTCCGAGTCTTTTATAGACTCTCAACGATCACTCCTCCTCGTTTATATCCAGTCCGAATCGGTAAATCGCGGGGATGTCGGAAGCATCACCCATGAGTTCGCCCTCGTCTAGTTCAAGACCCGCTGCAATCAAAGTTATGTCAAGTTCATCATCGTTCATATCCGGGTCGACAATGAGCCCAAGCTTCACGTCTGCGTCTTCGCTGCAGTTCTGTCTCACAATTGCAGCCGCAATATTCATCTCTCTCAAGGTTATGTTCTTCGCCGAAACATTTAGAATTATCCCCGTCGCGTTGTCGATGGGCTTTTCCAACAGTCGGCTTTCAAGAGCTCTTCGAGCTGCTTCTTCTGCACGCCTTTCGCCTGAGCCCACGCCAATTCCCAGCATCGCCGTTCCGGCATTTCTCAAAACCGACTCGACATCGGCAAAGTCCAGGTTAATGTATCCCCGTTTCGTAATCAGTTCCGAGATTCCCTTTATTCCATGATGGAGCGTCTCGTCGGCCTTGGCGAAGGCATCGACTATTGAGGTGTTCGGCGGCAGTTCTTGAAGAAGCTTGTTGTTCGAGATTCTGATGAGAGTATCCACTGAGTTCTTAAGCCTTCTCAAGCCTTCGTTGGCAGTCTTTAATCTCGTATTACCTTCGAAGAAGAAGGGGGTTGTGACCACTGCAACGGTAAGGATTCCCATTTCCCTTGCAATCGAAGCTACTATTGGTGCTGCGCCCGTTCCGGTGCCACCGCCCATTCCTGCAGTGATAAACAGCAGATCGGTGTCTTCAAGAAAGGTCCCGATTTCGTCAACCGATTCCTCTGCCGCTCTCTCACCGACATTTGGGTTACCGCCGGCTCCCAGGCCTCTAGTCAGTTCAGTTCCAAGCTGAATCTTAAGATCGGCCTTATTGCTTTCAAGAACCTGAATATCTGTATTTGCCGCGATGAAGGTGACGCCGTGGATTCCTTCGGATATCATTCTGTTTACGGCGTTACCGCCTGCTCCACCAACACCAATGACTTTTATGGATGGCAATCTGATTTCAGCATTCTTCTTTCCTGTGTCAATCTCAAAGCTCATCATCTTCACCTCCAAAGAAGAGGGATTTTATAAACGATCCAAAATCTTTCTTGGGTCTTTCAACCACGCTTTCTACGGCTTCTCCCTGGACTTCCTCGGGGGAAACAAGATTGCCTAAACAGGAGCTGAATACTGGGTCATTAGCAACATCATGACTGTTCTCAATTCTTTTGTTGAAACTAGTTTCATATGTACCAATTCTTACCGGCATCTTTAGAGACTCAACGCCTACATCCGTAAGACCTCTCAGCTTGGAGCCCCCACCAGTGAAAACGACTCCTCCGGGAATCCTTTCTTCGGAGTATTCCGGATTGTTTATTATGAAGAGCTGGATCTCTTTTCTGATCTTGTTCAGAAGCTCTTTCACCCTCGCATAGATAACTGTGGAGAGTCTTCTTACCGAGACATTCTTTCTAGTTCTTTCATCAAGTCCAAAGTACTCCACAACGTCTTCAGCATCAGGCGGGAACATACTGCAATGGCCGTAATTGACAAGCAATCTCTCGGCTTCATCTACCGATGTACCGAGAACCCTCGCTACATCCAGCACTATGTGTCTTATTCCAAGAGGAATTCTCGAGATGTAAACGGGAAGATTCTCCCTGTAGATTACGGTTTCGGAGAAACTGTGTCCGAGGACAACGCTAACCACACCGTGCTGCTTCTCAGTATCCGTCAATACAGCTTCAGATGCAGAAATAAGCGCTGGAGAGATGAAGAAGTCACCTCTGCCGAAGAGTTCTTCGAAGAGCCTTCTGAAGATCTCGACCGACTTGCCTTCGCTTGAAACAAAAACCATCTCGACATTCAGTTTCTTCGCGTACATCTCAACGGGATTGAAGACGACTTTATCATCATCGAGAATATACTTGCGGATATAGCTTCTGTGTATATTAGTGTTGCCCGTCTTCATCTTCTCCGCCTTGAGACGACTCATAATGCTCAAAATCGTTTGCTCTTTCACCATTACCTGTTTCTCTTCGGAGAGAATTTCTTCTATGTTCTCCGAGAATACTGAATAGTCCCCATCTGTGAAACTGATCTTGAAGTCTGCCTCAACGTCCTTCTTGCCCATCTGACCTGTTAGATCCTCAATCAGCTTCTGAATGGACTGCTTAAGAGCAACCGCATCTTTAACCTCGCCCTTGTCGAGCCCAACAGTCTTGACACTCCCATAAGCCTCAAGAGTCATCTGACCTGTCTGTTCTCTGCTTACCACCACACCCTTAAGGGTGTTCGTGCCAACATCGAGAGAAACTGTATAATCCTTCCCCCTGGCCATCAATGTCACCTCGCTCTCAACAGTTTACCATCACTCAAGAAAATATACTCGCTTCTGTCGGAGGCGTTTTCTAACTGAAGAAGAAGGTCCTTATTTGCTTCCAAGCTTTCCCAGTCAAGTACCTTCACTCTGATCCCTCTTCTGAGTAACAACACATTGTTTTCAAAATCAAAGTAAGATACCAGTGCCAGTACTCTTCTGTCAGCAAGAATGCCCTCTACCGCTCCGGCAAAAATCTCTATGTCTCTTTCGGTGGCTATATAAACTCCATTTTCTTGAAGAAAACTAACGCCGCCGATAATCGGATTACTAACAACCTCCGAAAGATCGGCATAATCAACTATAACAAAATCATCGGAGACCCAGTAATATTTGTCTCTATAACTCACCAAAAACTTTCCCGGTTTCAAAAAGACTCTTCCGCCGGAAACGTCAATGCTTCCCGGTGGGTAAATTATATCAGTTTTCCAGGTTCTTCTAAAGGCCAAAGGAAATTCAACCAGAATCTCACCGAAATTAACGATCCTGGTCAACTGCTGTACCGGTGCCGTGAAGAATGACTCCAGTACGAAATTCGCAATAGAAACCATCCAAATGGCAAAGAGAATTACCACACAAATACCGGCTCTAAGTGAAAGGCTCATACGTCAAGATTGGAAATACTCAATGCATGCCGTTCAATGAACGATCTTCTTTCCTCCACCTCGCTACCCATTAGTATTGTGAAGACTCTGTCCGCTTCCTGAGCATCTTCTATGTTTATCTGTACGAGTTTTCTGTCGCTGGGGTTCATTGTCGTCTCCCACAGCTGTTCGGGATTCATTTCGCCAAGCCCTTTGAATCTCGAGTAATTGAGTTTTCTATCGGAATGCTCCTTAATGAACGTAGTCAATTCCTCATCACTATAGAAATAGTGTTTCTGCCTGTTCAGTTCTATCTTGTAGAGCGGTGCCTGAGCGACATAGACCTTGCCGTTGGTTATTAGTGGTGTCATATATCGATAGAAGAGAGTAAGAAGAAGCGTCGTGATATGTGCACCGTCGACATCGGCATCCGTCATTATTATAATCCTTCCATACCTTAGATTCTTAATCTCGAAGTCTTCGCCCATTCCTGTACCAAGAGCGACTATGATATTGCTTATAGTCTCGCTCTTCAACATTCTGTCGAGTCCGGCCTTTTCAACGTTCAGGATCTTTCCCCTAAGCGGAAGGATCGCCTGAGTCTCTCTCGAACGGGCCATCTTGGCAGAGCCTCCGGCCGAGTCCCCTTCAACTATGAAGATCTCTGTCTCCTCTAGATCTTCCGAGATGCAATCTGCCAGCTTGCCTGGCAGAGTAGTGTTTTCAAGAGCATTCTTTCTTCGAACCATCTCTCGTGCTTTCTTCGCCGCCAATCTCGCACGTGCAGCTTCGAGAGCCTTTGTAAGTATTGCTTTCAGATCCTTCTGATTGTAGTCGAAGTGCTCCTCCAGCTTTTCTTTAACGACTTTCATAACTGCTTCGAATACCTCATCGTTTCCAAGTTTTGCCTTAGTTTGCCCTTCGAACTGCGGCTCTTTCACAAAGACACTCAGTATTGCCGAAAGACCTTCTCTCAGATCTTCGCCCTGCAGATTCTGATCCTTGTCTTTCAGTATATTGTGCTTCCTGCCGAGATCGTTCATCGTCTTTGTGAGCACCGTCTTGAATCCAGTCAGGTGAGTGCCGCCCTCAATTGTCTTGATGTTGTTTACAAATGTGAGAACATCCTCATCATACGACGTGGTATATTGCATCGCGAGCTGTATCTTGACATCGTTATAGGACCCCTCCAGGTAGATGGGATCCTTGTGAACTGACTTCTTGTTCTTGGTGATTGCCTTCACAAATTCAACGATTCCGCCTTCGAAGTGATAGCTTCTCTTTTCGCCGATTCTTCTATCTTCGAAGGAGATCCTTATTCCCCCGTTCAGATAGGCCAATTCCTTGAATCGTGCCTCAAGTATGTCAAAGTCGAAGTCAGTGACTGCGAAAACCATAGGATCGGGTTTGAAGCTGGTTACTGTACCATTTTCCTTTGCTTCGCCAACCATCTCAACGGGCGACAAAGCCTTTCCTCTTTCGTACTTCTGTCTGTATACCTTTCCGTCAACCATTACTTCTACGATCATCCATTCAGACAGAGCATTAACAACAGAAGCCCCCACTCCGTGCAGTCCCCCACTGATTTTGTATGAGTCCTTTGAAAACTTACCTCCGGCGTGGAGAGTTGTCATGACAACTTCCAGTGCACTTGTCCCGGTATCTGGATGGATATCTATTGGAATTCCTCTTCCGTTATCTCTCACTACCACGGAGCCGTCTTCCATGATAACGATGTCTATTTTATCGCAGTATCCTCCCATTGCCTCGTCAATACTGTTGTCGACTATCTCGTAAATGAGGTGATGAAGACCCGACTTTCCGGTTGACCCAATATACATGCCCGGTCTCTTCCTAACCGGATCTAATCCTTTAAGTATCTTTATGTTCTGAGCATTGTATAAATCAGACATTTAACACCTCCATGTCTATCGCCTAATTCTAAATTTAATTCTTCTGATTGCTTCTACTCCTAATGCAGAGTTCAGCTTAGTAAGAAGAGCCTTTTCCCTTAGTCTCATTTCATTGAGCCACATTCCATCATCAACACTTACAATGAGAGTCCCGTCAGTAAAATCCGTAATTGACGAGTGATTTGCTATTGGCTGACCAACGATCTCTTCCCAGTCTTTATTCAACTCAAAGACTTTTATCTTTCTGAACAGCCCCGAGCTTTTCACCAGTTCATCAAATATCTGCCCTATAGTTCGATGGCTCCACTTCATCTAATCCGCTCCAATTGCTGTCTTCTGTCATTATGTATCCCTCAAAATTGTCGAGCAGCAGTCTCGTCATTCCATCTGTAAAGTCCTCAATAAGCACTTTCTCTTCCAGTCTCCTTACTGGAACGATCCCTACGCTCGTATGACTCATGAATATCTCATCGGCACAGAACAACTCCCACGACGGGATAGGTCTCTTTTCAACTGTGATCTCCAGAGATTCACATAGACCGATTACGTTATCACGCGTTATTCCTGGAAGGACTCCCGAGCGGATATCCGGAGTAGCTACCGAACCATCGATGACCAGGAAGACATTCGAGAACGATCCTTCACAGACGTTTCCCTTTTCATTCAGTATAATCATGTCGTAATTGTCTCCGAGCAACTTTCTCGTTCTGATATTCCAGCTAGAGCCCGGCATTTTCAGCTGAGGATTCAGGATATCGCCCGAGGGCTTTGTAAACGGCGAAATGCACACCTTCACTCCGAGTTCATAGATATCCTTCGACACGGAGGGAAGCTTGCTGAAGATGACCGCTGCCCTGCTTTCCTTTCCGTAACTGAGTAGCGATATTCTGATTCTGAAATCCTCTGTCTGTACTGCCTTGTTTCTTTCAAGCCCTTCCATGATTATAGAGTTAAGCTCTTTGCAGCTGAAAGGGACTTCCAGGCCCAAAAGTTTTGCCGACTGCTTGAGCCTCTCAAAGTGCTTTCTGAATGCAAAAGGCAATCCGTTGTACGTTCGAACTACTTCGTAGACCGATTCACTGTTCATTACTCCCGGAACAAGAATACTGACCAGGGAAGAATCTTCATCGCACCACCGATCGGCAATATAGTTCAGCATCGGAACCCTCCTTGTGACTCTCGAAATTCGTTACCGTCGCATCCACAAAGCCGCTTTGTCTTCCGTTGACGATGTGAGGCACATAGTATTCATCGAAACCACGACTCGTAGAAGAGTCGGTTTTCTCTATCAGGACTTTGCTTGTCTGGCCGATATGCGTCTCGAGATACCTCTCTCTCGACTTCGCTCCAGCCTCAATTAGCTGCTGCGCTCTTACCTTCTTCACTCCAGACTCTATCTGATCTTTCATCTCTGCAGCCTCTGTTCCCGGTCTCTTTGAGAACCTAAACACATGAACCTTCAGGAAATTCACTTCTTCAATTATTCGAAGCGTCTGCATATGATCCTCGTCAAGTTCTCCAGGGAATCCCGCTATTAGATCCGTTGTGAACGCGAATCTAGGGTCTACCATTCTGGCGCTCTCAACAGCTCTAAGGTACTCGCTTATTGTGTACTTCCTTTTCATGTATTTCAGGACGTTATCAGAACCACTCTGCAACGACAGGTGCATATGTCTTGCAATTCGCGATGAACCGGCCAGTAGATCGAGGAAGCTCTTATCAATGGTATCGGGGTCGAGTGAACCGAGTCTTATTCTCCAATTCCCGTCTAAACCGTCAAGCTCGTTAAGAAGCTCCGTCAAAGACGAATCTAAGTCGACCCCGTAGTATCCGATGTTGATCCCGGTCAGGACGATTTCTTTGTAGCCTCTTCGGACCAATCCTTCGAATTCCTTCCTAACCATATCTATTGGTTTGCTGATTACGTTGCTTCCTCTTGCCAGCCTGATTCTGCAATACGAGCAGTTATTCAGACAGCCGTCTTCTATGCCGAGAAAAGCCCTCGTTCTTCCTTCAATACTCGAAGTAACGGTGAAAAAGCCTTCTTGAGGAACTCCGTCGGGTCTATCTAGCTGCCTCGCAACGTACTTGTGAATGGCCCTCTTCTCTTTAACTCCTACAACTTCATCTGCACCAAGAACCGTCAGCTCCTCGGGTGAAAGCTCGGAGTAACAGCCTACGATTATGATTTTAGAGTCCGGATTGAGTACCTTCAGCCTCCTGAAAAGCTGTCTGAGCTTTCTCTCTGCTTCGGAGGTCACAGTGCACGAGTTCAATATGAAGAGATCTGCCTGTTCCTGAGAAAAACTGACTTCAAAGTCCTTTAGTCTTTCGGCCATTGCCTGTGACTCATACTGGTTCATCTTACAGCCGAAAGTGTAGATTGAAACTGTTTTTTTCATCTATCTATCTTGCCTTGCGTTGCTGCGTGAATCAAATGAATCCTGTTTACTATGCCCATCAACTTACCGTATTCATCTACAACCGGCATCACTTTGAGACCGTTCTTGATCAGAAGATCTGCCGCATATATCACTGTGTCATCTGGTTTTATAAGTACAGGCGGTTTGACCATATGTTGCGAAACGTGATCGTCCTTTATCTTGCCGAGTCGAATGACGAACTGATGGGTGTCGGGAATGAAAGATGCAGACTGAAGAAGACTGAAGTAACTGGGCAGTGCGCTCTTGATTACATCACTTTCACTCAAGAATCCTACAACCTTGAATTCCTCATCAACAACCGGCAGCCCCGACCTATTCTGCCTCAGGCATAAGACAATGAAATCCTCTATGGTTTCATCTTCGAACATCGCCGAAACGTCTCTTATCATCGCTTCTCTAACCTTCATCTAGATCACTCCAGCTCTCGTATATCGAATGAGTCCATGTGTTCATCAATATCCTCAAGAGAGATACGTTCCTTGCTTATATACTCTGCTTCCGCAACGGCTGCAGCCATTCCTCTTTTTGCAGCCAGGAAGTAATCCTTTTCGTTTTCTATCATAGAGTTGACAACTCCACCCATGAAGGCGTCTCCAGTCCCCAAAAGATGAGATCTATCAATATGGCTCTTAGTTTTGAACAGCCACACACCGTCATTTGTTGCAATTACGTCTCCTTCAACTGCATAAGAGAGAATCGCAAGCCTGGCTCCGCGTTCTAGCATCCTTTTTGCAGCTTTCACATAATCCTTCAGATCTACCATCGTTTCTCCGAAAAGCAGCTTCCTGCTTCTCAAATCCGGGCGAGCCACAGTCACAACTCCTGCTTCTACGGCCATTTCAAAGGCGGGACCGATCCCCTCCACGAACGATACTTTTCCCGAGTTACTTACCTTCTTGCATAAGGACCTGCAGATCTCGTTGTCCACACCTCTCGGGATGCTCCCGGAGATCACAACATGTCTGACCCTGGAGAGTGCCACATCAAATCTACGAACAAACATTCTCAAGTCATCGGGCTTAACGATAGGACCCGAAGAATTGATCTCGGTTATCGTCTCGCCTACGGGGTCAACAATAGCGATATTCTCTCTTGTCTCTTCCTCAACGTGAATAAATGCGGTAGTGATGAGGTCGCTCATCAGACGCATTCTCTCTTCGACAACCTTTCCGATATACCCGCCAAGAAAACCCATGGCGATATTTCTAACTCCAAGGCCGGAGAGAATTACGGAAACGTTTATGCCCTTACCTCCTGGATCCATAACCGAATAACTGGGATTCTTCACCCTGTGAAACTCATTGATCTTGAAATTCTCAACAACTATTTCCCTGTCGAGAGCAGGGTTAAGCGTAACGGTAAGGACGTTCATGGTTCACCTCCAACGGCGAGTACTTATCGGTTGTTCAGAACGAAAATCTCGGGACTTCCTACATATGAAATTTTACCATTTTTCAGGACAATCAACAAATCAGAAATGTCTAGAAGCCTCAGAACAAACCTGGAAGAGATAATCAGAGTCGTGTTGTTTCTGGTATCTATAAGGACGTTCTTCACCTCTGAGCAGGCATCGTCATCAAGGTGATCAAGAATGTTGTCTAAAATGATCACCTCGGGGTGACGTATGAGTGTAGAAAAGACCAGCAGCGAGAGCCTTTTGAAAAGTGGTATCGTCTTGAGAGAGGTCTCTGCTTTGACGGCCAGAAGATCAAGAAGATCCAACTCGTTGAAAAGATCGAGTTCGCTCTCTTCAAAATCCTCGAATTCGAATCGCTTTCCTTTCAGGAATCTGAAGAATTCAATCAAAGTGAAGTTTGACATAGCTTCGAGGAATGTCGTATCCACGTAAGCTACTCTATTCCTTACGCTCTTTCTGTCAAGTTGGTCGATATCCGATCCAAAGAGCTTTATTGATCCCGTATATTGGACATCATCGAAGAGCTCTTCGTTGAGATGAATGAAGCTTCTCAGAATTGCCGACTTACCCGATCCCCTTGCTCCCTGTAGAAGAGCGATATTTCCCTTCGGAACTTCTAGCGAAACATTGTCGAGCATCTTCTTGCCGTCGACGATAAGAGAGAAGCCTTCCAAAGAAAGAGCAGTCTCAATCACGAGACTGCTCCTCTTTAGCGTTCCTATCGTTCAATCGACTAAGAATCTCCCTGTTGGCGAGCAAGTCGCCACTCTTAGCCTTCTTTAATAGTTCGATCTGAGAAAGAATTCTGGGACTTGTTTCAACCGGTCTTGCTTTCTTTTTTTCGGCCAAGTTTTCACGTCCCTTCATACGTGTTTTCCATTATATACACTAGACTTTTCTCTCAAGTGATACATAAATTAAGACACTGTTATTAAATGGCTAAATTAGTCGCGCTTAGACGTATTAAGCATTCCCAACAGCGCCTTGAGCTGTTTACTCCTTGAAGGGTGCCTTAGCTTTCTGAGAGCCTTTACTTCGATCTGTCGAATTCTCTCTCTGGTGACGTTGAAGAACTGACCTACCTCCTCAAGCGTTTTTGTCTTTCCATCCAGAAGACCATATCTCATCTTCAGTACCATCGCCTCTCTAGGTGAAAGCGTGTCGAGAATCTGATCTATCTGTTCCCTGAGAAGCATCTTCATTGCCGCTTCCTCCGGCTGCTCCATGGAGTCGTCGTGAATGAAGTCGCCCATTGTCGATTCTTCGTCACCACTAATTGGTGACTCAAGCGAAACCGTCTCCTTCGATGCAGCCAAGATCTCTTCGATCTTCTCCGGCGTTTTCCCGGTGAGTTTCCCCAGTTCCTCGATAGTTGGATACTCCCCGTAGTCCTGCAGGTGTTCTCGAATGACCTTGTTCAGTTTGTTGATTGTCTCAACCATATGGACTGGAACTCTAATAGTCCTTGCCTGATCGGCGATGGCCCTGGTAATCGCCTGCCTTATCCACCAGGTTGCATATGTGCTGAACTTGTATCCCTTCTTCCAGTCGAATTTCTCTACGGCTTTTATGAGCCCTATGTTTCCCTCCTGAATTAGATCCAGGAAAGTAAGGCCCCGCCCTATGTATCTCTTAGCAATAGAGACAACAAGTCTCAAGTTTGCGGTTATTAGTTCTTCCTTTGCCTTCGGCTCACCCTTTTGAGCACGGCGTGCAAGTTCTCGTTCCCTGCTTGGCGTAAGAAGAGATATCTTGCCTATCTCCTTCAAGTACATTTTTATCGGGTCTTTGAGCGAGATGTTGTCGTACATTTCAGGTGTCGTTTCCAGGATAGATACTAACTCGTCTGTGCCTTCACTCTCTATGTCACCGTCTTCCTCTACTGGTTCCTTTTCAACGATATTGATTTTGTTCTTCTCGAATTCCTCATATATCGATTCAACAAGAGTTGAGTCAAATCCCTCGTAATCAGGAGGAAAAGCGCTATCTATATCTTCGTAAGTTATAAATCCCTTCTTCTTTCCTTGCCTTAGAAGCTTCGCTATTCGCTTGTCTATCTCTTCCTTTGTAATAGGAGCATTGTTTTCGCCATTTTCTTCCGAATCTTCATCTTCAACTGCAATCTTTGCGGCAAGCGATTTGATATTCTCTTCAATCACCTTTGCACTCGTCTTCTTACTCTTTTTCTGCTTTTCCAAATTGATCGCCACCCTTCATCTTTCTATCGAGCAATCTACTGAGCTCGATCCTCCTGACCAACAAAGCTCTTCTCGCCCCCTCGTCCTTTACATTCGGCATCTTCCTGTCGATCTCGGCCATCTCTTCTTCCACTAGTTTCCTGTTTGCATACTCACCTGTCTTTTCGAGTATTCTCTGAGCCGTTTCAAAATCTATGCAACTGGATGCCAAATCGATCAACTCTCTCCCTACAATCTCGTCAACCAGGTCCAGCAACTCCTCAAGCTCCAGACCTCTTTTCATTCCTTTCAGAATCTCCTTCAAATCTCTGCTCTCTGCAATCAGCTCCAGCTGCTTCACAACCTTTGACCTGAGTGAAGGGTGTTGCAGGTAGATTCTTACATGATCTTTCAGTTTAAGAACCAGTCCTCTTCCGATTTCACTTCTTGACTGTCCGCCAAGACCTCCCTTAAGGGCCAACTCGAGTTCGCGCTCAGAGTATCCTGTCTTCTGAGAAAGCGCAGCGATAGTTGATTGAACGGTCGCCAGATTGCCAGAGTTTCTGAAATTGATCACATATGGTTTCAGATACTCAATGAGATGTTTTCGCCCCTGAGGGACCGACAAATCTAGTTTCCTCGCAAAAAACTCCACTCTAAAAGCAGGTCCAGGTATAGCTGCCGCAAGAACTTCTTGAATCGCCTTTGCACCTTCAGAGACAAATAGGTCTGCCGGGTCTTTGTGATTTCGTGAGACAACTACAGCCGTCGAAAAATCGATCTTCTCAGCAATATCTATCGATCTTAGTGTTGCTGCCTGGCCGGCATCATCCGAGTCAAGAAAGAACAGCAAATTCCGCGTGTAATTGCCCAGAATCCGTAGATGTCGCTCCGTTAAAGCCGTTCCTAGCAAACCGACGGCATTGGTAATGCCTGCCTCAAAGAGCGAGATGACGTCAAAATACCCTTCTGCTATCACCGCGTAATTCAGCTGCTTGATTGCCCCTTTTGAGCGTGAAAGGTTGAACAAAAGTCTGTTCTTCTGGAAGTATTTCGATTCAGGAGAATTCGTGTATTTCGGTCCTTGTTCGGAAACCATGATTCTTCCCCCGAATCCAACTACTCTGCCCGATTCGTTGTCAATAGGAATCAGTAGTCTGCCCGAAAACCTATCCCTCAAAGAAGACCCTCTTCCAATCAATATGCCAAACTGAACAAGGGTCTTTTCATCGACCCTACATTTTGACGGCAACGATTGCTGAAAAGTTCTTTCATCTGGGGAGTAACCCAGCTTAAACTCGTCTATTGTGGCGAGCGAAATCTTGCGTCTATCAACAAGATACTCCATTACGGCTGAGTTGCCTTCTTTCAACTCACGACTGTAAACATCTGCTAGACGAGACATTATGGATGTGTATTTGTCGTATTCCGATTCCGTCGAATCGATTTCGACGACAATCCCTGCATGATCTGCAAGCCGCTTCACGGCTTCCGAGAAGGATAGACTCTCAATCTTCTGGTAGAAAGATATTACATCACCCTTCTCTCCACAGCCGAAGCAATGAAAGAAGCCCCTTTGAGGGTGAACATAGAACGAAGGATCGTTGTCACTGTGAAATGGGCATAATCCCCTGTAAGAGCTTCCGGCCTTCTGCAGGTTCACATAGCGACCGATGAATTCGACGATGTTTATGGACTTTTTTATCTCGTCGAGTTCCTCTTTGGTGAACACTGAACCACCACCGGCAAAAAAAGGCCCATACGTTCTATGTACGGGCCGTATTCTTTAAAATGTGTTAACGCTTAGAGAACTGAGGTGCTCTTCTTGCTTTCTTGAGACCGTATTTCTTTCTTTCGACTTCCCTCGAGTCTCTCGTTAAGAGACCGTTCTGCCTGAGAAGCTTCTTGAGATCAGGGTTGAATTTGACAAGTGCTCTGGCAATTCCAAGACTTATCGCTCCAGCCTGACCTCCGAGTCCTCCGCCATTGACTCTTATGAGCATATCAAATCTACCAATCGTGTTCGTCACCACGGAAGGTTTCAAAGCGCTTCTTACCCATGCGTCATTTGCAAGGTATTCCTTGAGGTCTTTGAATTCCTTTCCGTTTATCAGAAGTTTACCGGTACCAGGTCGCAGATGTACTCTGGCGACAGAGGTCTTTCTTCTACCTGTTCCGTAATAATTCACAAAGTCAGCCATGCCTCAACCTCCTCATTTAACCAGTTCAATCAATTCGGGTTTCTGCGCAGCGTGGTCATGCTCCGGGCCAGCATATACTTTCAGCTTCTTTAGCATTTTCTCGCCCAAAGCCTTCTTTGGGAGCATTCTCTTGACTGCGAGCCTAACGACTCTTTCCGGGAACTTGTCCATCATCTGTCTTGCCGTTCGTTCCTTTATGCCTCCCGGATAGCCCGAGTATCTGTAATATATCTTCTGGTCGAGTTTCTTGCCGGTAAGCTTGACTTTGTCGGCATTTACTACAATGACAAAATCGCCGGTGTCGAGATGAGGAGTGTAGTAAGGCTTGTTCTTTCCCATAAGAACCATAGCGATCTGCCCAGCAAGTCTACCGAGTGGAACGTCAGTTGCGTCGACGACGTACCATTTCTTCTCTATTTTGTTGCCATTGTGATCAACGAGGTAACCGAGAGTCTTCTCGATTTCTCCCTTTCTTTTCGTCTGCACCTTGGAATGGGTAACTGCCCATCTGCACAAAGGTGTCTTCTGAGTTTTCATAGATGCAATCCTCCTTAACAGAACAGCTTACTCGCTGTAGACACTGACGTACTTGCGGTTGTTTTTTTCTTCGAAGTGAACCTTGCCGTCTATAAGTGCGAAGAGGGTGTGGTCTCTGCCCAGTCCAACGTTGTTTCCCGGGTGTATCTTTGTTCCCCTCTGCCTTACGATTATCGAGCCTGCCCTAACGGCTGAAGATTCACCTCTCTTAACCCCCAGATAGTTGGGATTACTGTCTCTTCCGTTCGACCTACCGGTGCCTTTCCGGGCCATTTCATTTCACCCCCGTATCGATCTTCTCAATAGAGACTTCTGTGAACCACTGCCTGTGACCGTTTACTCTGTCGAAGTTCTTTCGGGGACTAAACTTTACGACCAGCACCTTCTTGTCTCTACCGTGAGAAACAACCTTGCCTACAACTTTTGCGCCGTCCACATAAGGCTTGCCTACAATCGGTTCCTGTCCGTTGTGGACGAGAATTACTCTGTCGAAGACAATTTCGTCTCCGCTTTCCTTCCCGTTCTGCCTTTCGGTGAAGAGAGTCATACCTTCCTCGACTTTGTACTGTCTTCCCGAGGCTTCAATGATGGCGTACACTAAGAGCCACCTCCTCATGCAATAAAAATGTGCTGAAACGAGGTACCTTTCGGATTTAAGACCTGCTTCACGCACGAAAAAACCGCTCGCGATCAAAATTCTATCATATGTAGTAGGGTGAGGAGAGTGTCTGAGTAACATTATCATTACGAACGAGAAAGAGTTTCAAACTGGTTGAGATCCTTCTGTGGTGCAAGTTTACCATATTGACAGCGCTACAGCCCGTGATATAATCGATTCAGAACGGAGGCGTATCCTAATTGGCTAAGGAGCCGGTCTCGAAAATCGGTGGGGTTGACGCCCCTTGTGGGTTCGAGTCCCACCGCCTCCGCCAGAGGGCGGTCGTGCCCTTATTTTTTGGAGGTGGTAATGTGATCCTCGACAGGATCGAACAGCTTCTGAAGAGCAAGAAGGGTAACCTGAATTACTCTATTCCTAAAGAGTGGCTGCCTGAAGGATATTCAGGGACTGTCAAGCTAAGAGACCGATACATATTCGTTGATCCGTATGAATATGGCTCAAGTATAGTTGAGAGAATTACTGCGTTGGCTGAAAAGGATACAGACTACTCGAGACCTCTCGGAAGAATCAGAAATGAGAGCGGCAACTCCTGGATCAATTCGGCAATCATATACGGCTCATTTGTCAGAACTACAACCGCTTACTCGCACCACGACCCTGAGTTCTTCTCTGATCTGGATTCACAGGAGTATTCCGAATCTGGAACGTTTCTCAAGATGATCTTCATGCTGCCTTTTCTCTCGAAGATGGGCTTCGATACTCTTTACTTTCTGCCGGTTACGAGCTACAGTGATAAATTCAAGAAGGGTGAGCTAGGTTCGCCCTATTCGGTGAAGGACTTCTTTTCAATAGACAAGCGGTATCACGATGTGTTGCTGGAGGATATGGATGTTGAAGAAGAGTTCACGGCGTTTGTTGAAGCGGCTCACGTCATGGGAATGAGGGTTGTCCTAGATTTCATACCCAGGACCTCGGCCCGTGATTCTGCACTCATTCTCAAACACCCGGAGTGGTTTTATTGGATAGACGCATCTAGACTCGACGAGTACAGGCCGCCGAAGATCGAACCGCTTGGATTCGATCAGGCAAAGGTTGAGACTTTGCCCATCATATATTCCAATGAAAACGTAAAGAAGCATCTATCGCTTTTCAGCCACTCGCCAGCGAAGCTCTACCCCGAGAAATGGAGAGACTTCGTAGCTAGCCACGACGGCACTGAAAGCTTTCTCGATGAACTAGTCTCTGAGTTCGGCCTCATAACCCCGCCGGGCTTTTCCGACTGGATAAATGACAACCAGCCCACTTGGGACGATATAACTTTTCTAAGACTCTACAAGGATCATCCAACTGAATCCCGCAAGTTTGTTAGTGAGGATCAACCGCCTTATGTCCTATTCGATGTTGTCAAGTCGTCTTTCTTTCCCGGAAGCGAGCCGATGGCCGATCTATGGGAGAGTATAGAAAACATCATGCCCTTCTATAACGAAAGATTCGGTGTAGATGGAGCTCGACTAGATATGGGGCACGCACTTCCTAGGGAGCTTGAGCTCAGGATTATTCGCAAGGCAAAGGAGAGAGACCCATCCTTTGCAATCATTGCCGAAGAGCTTGTTATGGGTAACGATGAAAAGGCCAGGCAGTCAGGCTACGACTGTATTCTGGGAAACACATGGTGGATGGAACCGAGAATAGATGAAGGAAAGTTCAAAGAGCTTGTGTATAAAGTGCTGCCAAGTCTCAGGCTGCCCACTTTGGCAGGAATAGAGACTCCCGACACGCCGAGGGCAGCTTCCAGGCCTAATGGAAGGAAATTCTCCAGGTTCGCCACAATTCTCAACTACTTCCTGCCTAATGGAATCACCTACATAAATTCGGGACAGGAGGTTTTCGAGATTCAGCCGATGAATCTAGGCCTGGATAACGACGAAGAAGGCCGTTACGTTCTTCCACCCAACGATCCCTTTTACGGAAAGCTCGCGTTCTTCGATCCTTATGTGCTCCACTGGAATGCCGAAGAAGATATGATAGACCTCATTTCTCTCCTTTCTTCATTGAGAAAAAGTAATTTCGATTTGTTGAGCGCTGGCAATCTCAAACTAATGTGGGAAAATGACTTGAAGTCGGCCGGATTGTTCTATTGGAACGGCACCAAAGGGCTGCTTACGGTAGCAAACGGAGATTTTTCTAGCATGAAGGATTTCCACATAGATCTTGGCTATCATACATGGAAGAGTGAACACAAGGTCTCCTGGAGACTCAAAGGGTTCGACGCTCACTCTGAATGGAATGTTGGTGGAGGTTTCCATTTGTCATTGGGTCCGGGCGAAGTAGCGGTAGCAGAGATCAAATGAATAAAGGGCCCCTAAGGGGCCCTTTTTGTCTATAGGTTACTTCTTCGGTTCTACATAAAACCTTACTGCCGTTCTCACTTCACCATCGATTTCAACGTCAGAAAACATTGGAACACATACGAGATCCATCCCGCTAGGAGCTACATACCCTCTTGCAATTGCAATCGCTTTTATTGCCTGATTCACCGCTCCTGCTCCAATTGCCTGAATCTCCGCAAAGCCCTTCTCTCTGAGTACTCCGGCAAGTGCACCAGCGACTGCATTTGGTTTTGAGTGGGTTGCTACCTTAAGGACTTCCATGACTGCTACCTCCTTTGAGACCTGTCATGCTACTGGGAGAGATTTAGGATGGTGCGCCCGGCAGGATTTGAACCCGCAACCATCGGAGCCGAAATCCGATGCTCTATCCGTTGAGCCACGGGCGCATGAAATAAAGAAGGAGTGGGGTGGCTGGCGGGGTTCGAACCCGCGACCGCCTGATCCACAGTCAGGCGCTCTTCCAACTGAGCTACAACCACCACGAACATTGCATGGCGCGCCCGGCAGGACTCGAACCTGCAACCCCCGGATTAGAAGTCCAGTGCTCTATCCATTGAGCCACGGGCGCTGGAGCGGCCGACGGGAGTCGAACCCGCAACATTCGCCTTGGAAGGGCGATACTCTACCAATTGAGCTACAGCCGCACTAATGACCATTGGTCGGGAAGACAGGATTTGAACCTGCGACCTCCTGTGCCCAAGACAGGCGCGCTTCCAACTGCGCTACTCCCCGTTCACGAATCTAAATATATCAGATTTTAAGGATGCCGTCAATAGTACAGAGTCGAAGTAGCGCGAACGGAGGATCGCATCAAAATAATTCACTCCCAGTAACTTGTCAAAGATCTAGGCTAACATTTAGACTGCAGTGGTATTATGTGGTTCAACACAGCACAACTTCAAGAGCCATATACAGGAAATGTAGTAGAATACTTGATGAGGTGGTTATTCGTGGCTGCAATTGTTACATCGAATCTGGTGAAAGAGTATGGTTCGTTCAGAGCGCTTGATGACGTGGCGCTTTCGATAGATCAAGGCGACCTTTTCTGTCTTCTTGGACCAAATGGGGCTGGGAAGTCGACTCTCATTAGAATTCTAACAGGATTGATCAAACCCACTTCCGGCGATGTAAACGTCTCGGGAATGGATCTCAAGACCGAAGCCAAACAGGTAAGAGAGAAGGTCGGTCTCATTTCTGAGAGAGTGATTCTTTACGACCGTCTCTCTCCATTTGAGAATCTGCTCTTCTTTGCTTCAATGCTGAGAATGGATAGAAAGTCGGCCGTTGAGCGAATCCATCTTCTTCTCGAGAAGGTGGGAATGTCTGACTGGAAAGACAAGCCCGTAAGAATCTTTTCGACGGGGATGAAGCAAAGAGTGAACTTCGTGAGGGCACTGCTTCACGAGCCGTCGATACTCTTCATGGACGAGCCCACTCTCGGTTTAGATCCACAGTCAACAAGAACAATCAGGAATATGGTGAAAGAGCTTAACGAATCAGGGGTAACTATCGTGCTTACAACACACATTATGAGTGAAGCAGAGCACATCGCGAAGTCAGTAGGCATCATGCATAAAGGCAAACTTGTCTCTAGCGGAAGAATTGAAGACATCCGATCCTCTCTCAACAAGGATCAAGTTATCGTTACTATAAATGGCACGCCTTCGATTTCGCTGAAAGGAATTGATGGCTATCTTAGTGAAAGTAGATTGAATGGAGTTGTGAAGATCAACTTCCAGCAGGGATGCACTATTGAGGATATTCTTCCCAGGATCCTGCAAATGAAGCTTGAAGTTATAGATATCGAACATAAAAGACCCTCTTTGGAAGACGTCTTTGTAGAGCTTACCGGTGAGAATTCATAGATTTATAAGACTCCAGGGATCAATTGGTGTACCTCCCATGAGCCTGGACTTCTCTGCGGCCCAGCACATTAAATGGCTCTGAAGTGAGTCTTCGAATGTAGTGGATAAGGACCCTGCTTCCCCTTCAAGGTATCTCACAAAACTCTTTACTATTTCACTATCGCCGCCTCCGTGCCTCGAGCCATCGTGGGTAGCAAGATAAGTCTTGTGGTCGCCTGAAAAGAGCTTGACTTCTATACTGTCTCTTTCAAAATCGCCGGTTATCTCGCCATGGCTACCACTGACAAGGATCTTCCTTGTCTTCGCGCTTGTGAATGCATTCATCGAGAAGAAAGCATCGACCCCGTCATCAAACGAGATAAGCACATTCTGGTAATCTGCGACACTGTTATCGCTTCTGAAAACGCATCTTCCGTAACTGCTCGTACGCAGAATCTCTCTGCGACTCTCAAAAGACATGTCGTTTCCGATAGTGTTCACAGGCCAGTCGACATTGTCTGATAAGTATTGCGTAACAGCGGAATATGGACAGGTTTCGTTCAGAGGGCAGTCCAAACATCGTTCAGCTGAGTTCTCGGGTGCGTTCTCCTTTCTGAAATACTTGAGTCCGCCTTTAGATATTACCGAGAGAGCCTTCGAAGAAAGGAGCCAGGTGAGAATATCCATATCGTGACAACTCTTCGAGAGAATAGAGGGACCGGTACGCGTCGAGTCTCTCCAGTTACCCCTTACGTAGGAGTGAGCGAAGTGATAGGAAGCGACCTGCTCGGTGTACTCAACTGCCTGTATCATTCCAACTGAATCAGAATCAAGGAGAGACTTCAGCCGCTTGAAAAAGCTGGAATACCTCAACACATGAGCAACGAATAGCCTGGAGGTATCTGCACCCAAGTCTGCTAAAGATTCTATACCTTCGAGCCCGACAGAGATAGGTTTCTCTAAAAGAACGAAGTAACCTCTTGCAAGCGCTTGTATGGCGGGTTCCACATGTTCTGTTTCCGGAGAAGCAATTATCACACCGTCAGCGAATTTAGGTCTCGAAAGAAGAACCTGCCAATCTGCGACAGAATCCTTGGTGCCTATACTATGCCTCTTTGCAAATCTCTCTCTTCTTAATTGATCGGGTTCGGCCACAGCGACGACCCGAGATCCATCTATAGACCTTAGCGCCTCTCCATATGCAAAGTATCCCCTGTTACCGGCACCTATCATGATCAAATCCACCACAGAAATCTACCACCTTCCCACTTGTAAATTGATTCTAACACTGACTTTCAAAAGCGGGATAGCCTAAGTTGTTCGAGTGTGATATAAAGGGAAAGATAAAAATTGAAAGGAGTGAAGAGTTTGACAGACATAAAGAGAAATGACACTGAGATAGTTCGAGTCTCGAAGAGAGAGTTTAAAGGCCACGAATTCCTGGATCTCAGGATCTACTATCAGGATGATGAAGGCGACTACAAGCCGACGAAAAAGGGAATCACAATTAATCCCAAACTGGTTGATGAACTGATCGACGCTCTAAATAAGGAGAAAGATGCACCGCCCGTAAAAGAGTAGCTTCTTGCTAAATAGGGACTAGATTTAGGCTTTGAAGAGACGTCCTTAGTTGACCGTCCAAGAGAGAAAAAAATCTGTTCTTCGTTCCAGAGCGAGGATCTGTTCCTCGTTCTTGGTCAAGATCATATTGTGAGAGGATGCAGATCCTTACCGGAAGCGCGCTAGGATGATCCAAAGCACGAAAAGGCTATCATCCCGTTGTGCTCCTAGCAAGAGCGGTTCTTGGTTGTTCGTTGTTGGTTGTTGGTAAGAGCATACAAGAAAGGAAGCACCAAATTCGTTTCGCTCTGAAATTTTCCCCTCATGTCATCCCATAGAACCTGCCCTGAAAAGCTTGCCCCAATATGCACCTGTTTGGGGTCTCCCGTTCAGGGCAAACTGGATTTCGATACTCTTTGATTTATGGGGGGCTCTAGCTCTTTGTTCTTGACCAACCGTACCACAAACGATGGTTCTTAGCCCGGTGCAGCCGGAACTGGCCGCACGAAATCGGTTTGATGTTCTTCTAGTTTTTCTCGCCACTGCTTGCAGTGACTGGCCTCGCCAAAGGCGAGTCCGGCTCTCTCTCTTCTCTCGTGAGCAAAGCGAACCTCTCGACAACGCTCTTTCTCGTTTTTTTGTTCAGCCGACGAAGTCGGAACTGGCCTTTGCGAAGCAAAGACTGGCCAGGCGAAGCCTGACTGGCCACGGAAGGTGACTGGCTAGTAAGGTCCCATTTTCTTTCTGCTAATTTTGTCGCCTCCTGCGAAGCAGCATCACTTCCGCCGGCGATCTTACGGCGCATCACTTCCTGCGCAGCAGCATCACTTCCTGGCGAAGCCAGCCATGCATCATGGAACTTGCAACTGAGTATTCACAAAGTGCAAGGAAGCTGATCTGTGGCTTATGAATAGGGGCAAAGTATATAATTACAATATGAGATCACAATGGAGTGTTTGAAATGAATACTTATGCTTTTTTGACGTTTCTTGCAGCGGGTGTATGCTTTGTAATGGCTATACTGTTTTCAAGGCGGAGAGGGATTCTTGAAGCCGGGATTCTAAGCCTCTTGATGTTCTCGATTGCATGGTGGGCATTCTTTTATGCAGTTGAATTGCTCGGGCATGACCTGGAAACAATGAGGCTTCTCAACAAGATCTCATATCCTGGAATAGTATGCACGCCGGTTTTTCTCTTTCTTTTCTCGATGGCAATTCTCGACAAAAGAGAGTGGTTCACCTGGAGAAGGATCTCTTTGCTCTTTGCTGTCCCGGTGGCGGTGCTTGTATCGATGTGGACGAATGAGGTTCACTGGCTCTATTATTCAGTCAGCGAACTGGATCTCAGTGCATCCTTTCCAGTACAGAGACTTGTCCATGGTCCGCTTTTCTGGTTCGGAATCTCTTACAGTTATGTACTGCTTCTTTTGAGCATAATCTTAATTGCTCAGCAATATATTCTTTCGAGAGGGCCTTATAAGGGTCAGCTGAAGATGATTCTGCTTGGGACTTTTTTCCCGGTACTCGTGAATCTAAATTACCTCTTTGGATTTGTCGATTTCGGATATCTCGACATGACTCCGATTGCCTTCACTCTTGCCGGGGTGTTTATGGCGCTAGGTGTTATGAGGTACAGGTTATTTGACATACGACCCGTTGCCAAAGAGACGGTTTTCGAAAGTCTGCCTGACGGTGTGATTATTACTGACGATAGAGGAACAGTCGCCGATATAAATCCTATGGCCTGTTCGATGTTTGGTGTGGAAAGTGAAAGCTCCATCGGACTACATTTCAGTGACGCTTTCAAAGGTATCGAGCCTATTGTGAGCTTTCTTGGTTCCGATCTATCGAAGTCCGATCTAGAGGTGGGAGAGAAGATAGTAGATTCCAGAAAGACGACAATCTTCAGCAAAGGTGGAAAGACAAGAGGTAGCGTCGTTTTGTTGACCGAAATAACGGAGAGGAAGAGAGTCGAAGATGCGTTGCGCCAGAGTGAGGAGAGGCTTGCGCTTGCTGTGAAAGGTGGGAATGTTGGTCTCTGGGACTTCAGAATCAAAGAAGGAGAGCTATCCATAAACGATAGGTACTATCAGATTATGGGTTATTCTACGGGCGAACCGGTTATTGCTTTCCAGAAGTGGAAGGAGCTTGTTCATCCTGAAGATCTTCTGCCTTCACTTGAGGAGATGGACAAATGCTATAGTGGAGAGACAGATCATTTCGAAATAGAATACAGGATGCTTTCAAAGAGTGGTGAGTGGATCTGGGTTCACGATAGGGGAGAAGCTGCAGAGAGAGACAAGAACGGAAGGGCCACCCGTATTCTTGGAACTCACATTGATATTTCTCCCACTAAACAGATTGAAGAGGCTCTCCGCGAGAGCCAG
Source organism: Mesotoga sp. Brook.08.105.5.1 (assembly GCF_002752635.1). Lineage (NCBI taxonomy): Bacteria > Thermotogati > Thermotogota > Thermotogae > Kosmotogales > Kosmotogaceae > Mesotoga > Mesotoga sp. Brook.08.105.5.1. The sequence goes on along the minus strand of NZ_AYTW01000012.1, from coordinate 25,459 downwards.
GAGAAGTACAAGAAACTTGCAACTACTGATATGCTTACCGGTGTCATGAATAGATACTCACTCGATGAGCTGTTGAAGACTGAAACGGATCGATCTAAGAGATATGGAATTCCGCTTTCTTTGCTTATGCTTGATCTCGATAATCTCAAGACTATTAACGATAACTCCGGTCACCTGGCCGGCGACGAAGCTCTAAAGGAGATGTGTTCTTTCGTTCAGTCAAATATCAGGAGTTGCGACCATCTGGGAAGATGGGGAGGCGACGAGTTTCTGGTATTGGTTACAAATACGGATCTAGAGGGTGCGATGAAAGTGGCGGAGAAACTACGCTTTGGCCTCAATTCCCTTGAACCGAAAGAATGCGGGAAATTGAGCATAAGCATTGGAGTTTCCACGCTTCTTGATGGCGAGAGCGATTACGACAGATTACTTCGAAGGGTGGATAAGGCCCTTTACGAGTCAAAGAAGAACGGCAAGAACAGAGTTACCTCGCTCATCTAGTTGTGTTTCACAATAGACCTCTTTAAGGATTTGGGTGTATAAGAACCGGAAGGTGATGCATATCGCTTATGTGTTTCTTCAAGAGAGTACCGGGTTTTGTATGTGACCTACCCTTCAGTTCCATCTTCTTCCTTTCACTTCGAAGAAGTCTATCGATTGTAGAGGAACTTATTTCCAAAAGCTTCTGCTTAACTTCTTCCTTCAAAGACAAATGACCATTCTTGATCAGATTCTCTATCGCCTCTTCAATAATCGCTTTGAATCTCTTGCCGCAAGGAAAGTCCAGGATCTCCCATATCTCAACTAGTTTTCTCAATACTTCCAAATCATATTTCTTCTTTCTTCCGCGCCTCTTTGTGAACTTGCTTCTCTTGTTCTTCTTAGAATAACCTCTCCTAAGTTTTAGTGATGCATAGCTCCGGTTGTACTCAGTTAATTCAGTAAATTCGTCAAGGATTCTACTCTTCTCCTTCTTTCCAGCCTTCCTGTACTTCTCTGAGTATTTCTCAATCAATCCAGTCATGTCTATTCTCTTCATCTTCGCCCCTACCTCTTTCAACTTGGCATTCGCGAAGATTATCCCCTTCATCCTTACCTTTCGAGTAGTTTCATTTTTGATGCATCGTTACCCTTTTCAAGTAGATTATTTGTGATGCATATCGAAGAGTTGATTTTGCTCTTGTTATTATGCTAAACTTATTCCAGCGTGACAGAGATGATGAGAAAGTCGTGCCAGTTATGAGGTTGCGGCTTTTTTTATTTTGAGTGATCTTTCCCTGATGTTTGTTAGTCATAGTTTCGTGCAGCAGTTTCTTTCATATTCGGAACAGTGGGGTGATGTATTTGCGGCGCCGAACTCGGGAAGCGCTTACCGGCTGGGCAACTGTCTTACCAGCGTTGGTAGTTCAGGTGATATTCATTTATTTGCCACTTGTGTGGGCTTTCTATGTCTCTTTCTTTAGCTGGAACATGATTAGGCCAATGAGGTATGTAGGATTTCAGAACTATGAAAGACTTTTTTCGTCGGCCGACTTCTGGAACTCCATGAGTGTAACAGGCATCTACATTCTTGGTACGGTCATTCCTTCGGTTATCATTGGGCTCTTACTGGCAGCTCTTCTCAATATTGAATGGATAAAGGGAAGAGGAATCTTCAGGACGCTCTTCTACATTCCGGTTATCACTTCAATGGCCGCTGCTGCAGTAATATGGGGTTGGCTGTATGAGCCGAATTTCGGGTTAATTAACTATTTCCTGTCTTTCTTTGGTATAAAGAACATCAAATGGTTAAGTGATCCGAATTATTCGCTTCTTGCATTGATAATCGTCGGTGTCTGGAAGCGAATAGGTTATAACATGGTTCTCTTCCTCGCCGGGTTGCAGACTATACCAAGAAGCTACTACGAAGCGGCTGAGATAGACGGAGCTACTGCGTGGAGCAAATTCAGGAGGATCACGCTCCCTCTTTTATCGCCGACGACTCTGTTCGTTTTCATTATGCAGTTCATCGCATCGTTCAGGGTGTTCGTCTCCGTTTCTGTTATGACGAGCGGAGGACCGGCGAAGAGCACACAGGTTATTACCTATTATCTGTATGAGAATGCATTCCGTTATCTGAAATTCGGATACGCATCGGCGATTGCTGTTGTTATGTTTGCTATGATGATCATACTCACCCTGTTGCAGTTTAGGCTGAGCAAAAGGAGGGTGCATTATCAATGAGAAGAAAACCTGCCCTGCCGATAAGGCTAATTGTCTACGCAGCGATCGCTTTTGTAGCGGTAATCATCAATCTTCCTTTCTTCTGGATGCTTGTTACCTCGTTCAAAACAGAAGATGCTGCTTTTTCGATTCCGCCAAGCTTTCTGCCGACAATCTTCGACTTGCGGAATTTTGTGAAGGCTTTTGAACTCATTCCACTTGCCAGATATATTGGGAACACGCTCTTTGTAGCTCTTACTGTAATGTTCCTCCAGTTGATCTTTAACTCGCTTGCGGCTTACGGGCTAGCCAGGATAAAGTTCAGAGGAGCCAATATCGTTTTCATGATCTTGATCGGAACTCTAATGGTACCACCTGAAGTTACCATGGTTCCACTTTATGTGTTAGTCAAACAATTCGGTTTCATCGATAAGTACCTGGCGCTCATTGTTCCGTTTATGAGTTCGGCCTTTGGGATATTTCTATTGCGTCAATTCTTCATGGGTATTCCAAGAGAACTTGAAGAGGCAGCAATCATAGATGGAGCAAGCAGAATGAAGATTTTTGTGAGGATTATACTGCCGTTATCCAAGCCGGCTCTCTATACTATGGCTTTATACACATTTCTTGCACACTGGAATGAATATATGTGGCCGTTGATAGTAATTAATGATGCAAAGAAGCAGATGATTCAAGTTGGTATTTCCCAGTTTGTTAGCGGTTGGGAGACTCAGTGGACACTGCGAATGGCGGCCTCCACGACGGCTGTAATTCCGATTATAGTCATGTTCTTCTTTGTTCAAAAGCAATTTGTGGAAGGTATCAGTATTTCGGGGTTGAAAGAGTGACCCAAATTTTGAAAGGGGAGGTTTTTTTTGTGAAAAGAACATTTCTAATCGCACTTCTAGTAGTAGCCGTTGCTGCGATAGGATTCGCTGCACCGGTGAAGGTAACAATGTGGTATGCCCAGACGGGCATATACTCCCAGACACTCCTGGATATTGCAGCGGAGTTCAATGAACTGCATAAGGGAGAGATTGAGGTTGAGGCCGTTTACACGGGAAATTACCAGGATACCATGCAGAAGCTTCTTGCAGCCATGGTAGCTGGTGACGTTCCAAATCTTGCACAGATTGAGCAGGCAAGGATAGGTCAGTTTGTTGACGGAGGTGCATTCCAGGATCTCAATTACTTCATCGAAAGAGATCCAGAATTTGCTGCAACACTCGACGATTTCTGGCCGAGATTCATCCAGGCAAATACCTATGAACAGGGATTGCTTGGGTTCCCGTTGAACTGCAGCACCCCGTTGATGTACATCAACAGGGATCTCTTCAGACAGGCGGGCCTTGATCCAGACAATCCTCCAAAGACCTGGACCGAAGTCTATGCCGCCGCCAAGCAGATAAAGACGTTGGGCGAAAATATCTTCGGTTACAGATTTGGAATCGATGACTGGCTTCTCGAAGCATACATCTGGCAGTTCGGTGGGCAGATCATCTCGGAAGACGGAAGAGAAATGCTTATTTACTCTCCGGAGACAGTAGCGGCATGGAATTTCTTCCAGAAGGGAGTTAGGGAAGGAATATTCATATTCGGAGTTAGCGGCGGAAATGAATTAGACTTGTCTGGAAGAATCGCGATGGTAGTCCGTTCAACCGGTAGTCTCGGTTATCTTATACAGAACGCAAAGTTCGATCTTGGTGCAACTACGATGCCCGGTCAGGTTAAGGAAGTTGTTCCGATCGGTGGAGCCAATGTCTTTATGTTCTCCGCAAGACCTCAGGCAGAGAAGGATGCAGCTTGGGAGTTCCTGAAATTCCTCACTGCTACTGAGAATACGAAGAGATGGTCACTGGCCACGGGTTACATGACCAGCAGAATCTCTGCCTTCGAGTCTCCGGAGATTCAGAAGATCATGACAGACGATCCAAGATTTGCTCTCACTTATCAACAGCTGAGAGACAGCGCTGTTAGGAGACCTTGGTATGGACCATATCCAGAAGTACATGCAATGATAACTTCTGCCTGGGAAGATGCAATGTCTAACCCGACAAAAGACGTTGATGCAATTCTGAAGAATCTACATAAAGAAGCTCAGTACGTACTCGACGACTACTACTTTTGATCCATTGTGAACATGCTGAGGGCAGCGTTGGCTGCCCTCTTTTTTAGAGGTGATGTTATGAAGAAGTTTCTGGTAATTGTTTTCCTCGTTGCCGCCACACTTATCTTTGGTCAAGTTTTCTTTGGAAACATCCACGCACACACTTCGTATTCTGACGGTCAAGGTACTCCAGAAGAAGCCTTCGAACACGCAAGAAATTCCGGTGTTGTTGACATACAGGCAATAACCGACCATGACCACGATCTAAACTACAAATTGCCAGATGGTTCGTGGAAGCTGGATAGGATTATTGAGATGGCAAAGAAGTACACCGTGGAAGGTGAGTTCATCGCCATATCTGGCTTTGAATGGACGTTGACAAGTCGCGGTCATATAACGATCTACAACACGTCGGAATGGATTGATAGAAGCACTACAGACCTTTACGATATTTATCAGTGGATAGTGGATAGACAGGCAACTGCTCAATTCTGCCACCCTGGAAGGAATTACGGTGATTTCTTCGATTTCGAATACTTTCCCGAAGTTGATCTTTATATAAACACTATTGAAGTAGGAAACGGGGCAGGGTCCAATTCGAACAATGTGATTAAGGAAGAGTATTTCGAGAGATATCAGCGAGCACTGAATCGGGGTTGGCACGTGGGAGCCTCTGCCAATCAAGACAATCATCAAAAGCAGTGGGCTACTGTTAATGACGCAAGAACTGCGTTCATTATTGATGAGTTGACTACGGATAAGGTTTACGAAGCTCTCAAGACAAGAAACATCTACGCCACAGAAGATAGAAACGCCTACATAGCATTCGTCACTGAAGGGGCAAAGATGGGCGACATTCTGTACGACATTCATAAGGCAACTCTGCGTGTTGAGTATAGCGATCTCGGGGAACCTGTAAGAAGGGCCGCAGTATACAGCAACAATGGAGTCGTTGAACTTGACGTTTCCGGTGATGAGTGGATCATAGAACTGAACGTTGATAACCCGCTCTCATACAACTGGTACTTCGTAAAGATCGACCAAATCGATGGGAATGAAATCGTCTCTTCGCCAATTTGGTTTCAAAGCAGCACTAACAAATATCTTCTGAATGCGAGAACAATCAGTCCAAAGCCGGTGAAGGGGCTTCCATTTGAAATCGGCTTCGACCTCATCAACTCTCTTCGAGAGGATCAACTGATTTCCGTTGAAGTGAAGAGCGGAGAGAAGACTATTTTGGATAAGGACTATGAAGTCTCTTCTATGACTTGTGCGGAAATAACTGAGACTCTTGAAACGGAAGAAGCGGCCCTAGACTTCTTCGTTGACGGTGAACTTGCATTCAGAATCAACGTTGATTTCGTAAGCTTCTTAACGCACCTGGATACTTCTCACGAGAACTACTTTGTGACTGAATTGAAGCCTTTGACGCAGTTCTTTCTGGAACTCGGGGGTGAAGTGAGACCGGTAATTGGGGAGTTGACGGAGAAAACTACTTTCAGCGGTCAGGTGCTGATTCTTCCCTTGCCTGATTCAGATACTTTCATGAAGGACTTTATGGAGATCTCAGAGAAACAGATCGATTTCATTGTTGATTACGTGGAAAACGGAGGATTGCTGGTCATTGTCCTTGCAAAAAAGGAGATCACTCACTCATCTATAGAGAGCTACAAGTTGCTTTTCGAGAAACTGCCATGGGTGGTTGAACTTGAAAATGGCGGCAGGTCAGTTTCTGGAACGAGTACAGGAAATCTGGAAATCGAGAACGGCGGCGGAGTCGTAATACTTACTTGGGACGAGGCGACTGGAAAGGCCTCAATAGATGAAGGAACAAAAGGGTACATCGAGTTCAAACTGGGTCTGAGATGAAGTGAGGGATTGATTTGTCTATTTTGGAGAGTTTCACACTCGGCGAGAAGGGAAAAAGGATATTCGGAATTGTAGAGTGCCCAGCAACAGGGAAAAGCTTTCCTACGGTCCTTATGTTTCACGGATTTACAGGCGAACACATCGTGTCAACGTTCAAATTCCCTCGATTATCGAGGAGATTGGTCGAGAAGGGGATAGCTACCGTAAGATTCGACTTCAGGGGCTCAGGAGATAGCGAAGGAGAATTCAGCGAGATGTCACCGCTCACAGAGCTGAGGGATGCGGAAGAGGTCTACTCATTCGTCCGGTCACGGGAATGGTGTTCGGACAGACTGGGTGTCGTAGGCTACAGCTTAGGTGGGATGGTCGGCTCACTGTTTGCTGGCAGGCACCCTGAAATAAAAGCCCTTCTTCTCTGGTCTCCCGTCATAATGAACCAGGAGTTCTTCAACCGCAAAGATTACACTTTCGAGTCTGCCGAAGATTATAAGGACGTACTCGGATTGAAACTCGGATCTATCTTCTTCGACGACGGTCGTAGTGTCGACGCTTCGGAAGAATTGAAAAGCTATGACGGAGATCTTCTCATAGTTCACGGATCCGACGATGAATCAGTACCATATCTTCCTGTCAAGAAGTATGCCTTTGACAGAGGATTGAAGCTCCATACGGTTGAGGGAGCGAATCACAAGTATCAGAGAATTGATTGGATAGAAGAACTCTTTTCAGTTTCCTCTGAATTTCTAGCAAAGACACTTTTGTAGCGGGCGTTACTCGCCCGCTTTTCCGATTATCTGGCTCCGAATTTCTTCAAGAGCGTCGTCCACGATTCCTTCTTCTGTCCGGAAGACAAGGTTCTTATCTTGAATCTCGGGAATTACCAATCCCTGCCTAGAAAGTGCCGCAAGGATATCGATCGCCTCATGGGGATGAAGGTCGCATAATTCAAGAATACTGGAGACACTTTGTCTTGACTGCAGAAGAAGATGAAGAAGATCGAGCGATTTCCGTTCAGCCATGGCACCGGCCAGACTGGCACCGCTTCCCGTCTCAAACAGAAGACTCCTCCTGCTTATTCTGTCGACGCCTGCAAGTGAGATAATCGCATTCCTTTCGGGAACATCGATTGTAATCACCGAACCTCCGAGCGACGCCGAGATGTAGAGCCTGATTTTTTCTACTGACAACGACTTGGTTTCGATACCCAGTAGAAATGGAATGAAGCTGCTTCCGAGACTATTCAGGTTCTCATTGACGAGATTTGCTGAACTATGGATGATTTCCTCAAATCCCCGAAAAGAATCCAGCTTGCTCCTGGCATATTCAAGCAATTCGATGAAAGACCCAGCAGTTTCAGCCTGGTGTTGAAGCATCTCCAACGCTTCGTATCTATCTGAGGAAGGAAGATTAGAGATAGAAGAAACGTACCCAAGAGCACGTCTTTCATCTTCCTCGAGAGATTTCACGAAAACATCTGTGGGCTCTCCAGGACTCTCAAAATCATCGCAAAGAAACATAGAAAGGAGTCTTTCGGGCGAAGTCTTTCTGATAATCGCGACAAGATCTGAAGGAGAGGGCGAACCATCCATAAACAGGTAAGGGACTATCCTGAGACCCAGGAACCCCTCCCAGCTGAAGAACTTTCCGAGCCACTCAAGAGATTTGCGAGAGATCGAAAGTCGCGCATTGAAGACCAACTCCGAAAGCTGTTCGTATGACTCACCATCGTTATGGGCCATTTTCTCATGATTATTCACTCTGAATAAAAACAACAGGAGCTCGATGCCGCTTCCTTCAGCAACCGTTATCTCCAACGCTCAACCTCCAGGCAATGCTTGGCCATACTGTTCAGGATCAATTGTCAGCAGGGGCCACGACACGTCTACAAGACTGGTCATCTAACCCTATTCAATTATGCCTTATCTTATTGTATGGAGTCTATTGTCTGCGATTCCTTTCAGAAGAGTTGGAATAATCACCGACGACTAACCCCGTACCACATGAGAACAGGCCTCCGTTGACCGTCCAAGAGCACGGATCCGTCCTCTGATAAGATCAATCGAGAAAGAGCATTGTCGAGACGTTTGCTACGCTCACGAGAAGACGAAAGAAAAGCAAGTCACCTTCGGTGAGGCCAGTTCCGCTTCGCGGGCTAAGAGCCGCTGTGCGCTGTGAAAAGCCAAGAAGCAAAGTAGAGACTGACAGGTTCCTTATGTCCCTTTTCCGCGTGAATCGAGATTCTGACCAAAAGCATGTCAGATGACGGGATGAGGTGTATTCCGAATAACCCAAGACTGTCATCCCGTGATGCCTTTGCACGGGATCTCGAATCTAAGAGCCGCTTTTCGCTGTACTCTTGAGAGAGCCGCTGTGCGCTTAAGAGCGGAGAACCCGCTGATCGCTGGAAGAGCCGCTGTACGCTTAAGAACATGAACCCGCTGATCGCTGTAAAGACAACGTTGAACCCAACAAAAGCTTCCCCGCGAAGCTTCTGAATCCTCCCGCTGAAAGCGGCATCACTTCCCCGGACGTTTCTCCGGGCATCACTTCCTCGCGCCAGCGAGCCTCACTTCCCGACGCAGTCGGTCCCGCCTCCTGCCGAAGGCAGCCTTGCGTCCACCGATGTTCTTCGGCTCAGTATCAAAACGTTTCAAGCTGCGAGAGCTGCTTCTTGAGATAGTAACCGGTGTGACTCTGTCTATATTCCGCAACCTCTTCTGGCGTCCCGCAAACCACTATTTCTCCGCCGTGCGCCCCGCCTTCAGGTCCGAGATCTATTATGTGATCTGCATTCTTCACCACGTCAATGTTGTGCTCAACAACTACCACTGTATTGCCCATTTCGACGAGTCGCTTCAGTACTCGAACAAGCTTGGCAACGTCATCGAAGTGCAATCCGGTAGTAGGTTCATCAAGGATGTAGAAGGTCTTGCCGGTGGATTTCTTCTTCAACTCAGAGGCGAGCTTAATCCTCTGTGCCTCTCCTCCGGAAAGGGTAGTGGCCGGTTGTCCGAGGCGTACATATCCCAGACCTACATCATTCAGAAGTGAGAGAATTCTGTTCAACATTGGGATTCGCTCGAAGAAATCAGAGGCTTCCTCTACGGTCATGTTAAGAACATCAGATATCGTCTTCCCTCTGTAGCGTATCTCCAATGTCTCCTTGTTGTATCTTCTTCCCTTACATACATCGCACTCGACATAGACATCGGGGAGGAATTGCATTTCGATTTTCAACAACCCGTGGCCCTGACAGGCTTCGCATCGCCCGCCTTTCACATTGAAGGAAAAACGTCCCTTGCTGTAGCCTCTCGCTCTTGACTCTTGAGTCTTTGCAAAGAGATCCCTAACATGATCGAAAAGCCCGGAATAAGTTGCGGGGTTCGATCTTGGAGTTCTTCCGATGGGGTTCTGATCTATGACAATGACATTGTCAACTTCTTCCCATCCCTCTAGTTCCGCTAGCTTCTCACCGGTAGAGTTCGATCCTCCAAGAACACTCTTAAGTGATGGATAAACGGTATCCATTACCAGAGAGCTTTTGCCGCTCCCTGAAACACCGGTTACCGTTATGAACTTGCCTAATGGGAATGAAACATCGATGCCCTTGAGATTGTTTTTTGTGGCGTGTTTGACGGTAAGATGCTTTCCGTTTGCGTTAACGGGCACTTCGAATCTGGGAACGGAAAGCTCGCCATTAAGATACTTGCCGGTGAGAGAACGATCAGGCGGATTGCCGAGCAACGCCTGGGTGGTCCCCTGGTAGACTATCTCTCCCCCATGAACGCCCGCTCCAGGCCCTACGTCCACAATATAGTCAGAACTCCTTATGACTTCTTCATCGTGCTCCACAACTATAACAGTGTTTCCTAGATCTCTGAGATTCTTCAGAGTCTTTATAAGCCTGTCGTTGTCTCTAGAGTGCAAGCCGATTGTCGGCTCATCAAGAACATAGGTTACGCCGGTAAGCCCGGAGCCTATTTGAGTCGCGAGTCTGATTCTTTGCGATTCGCCGCCGGAAAGCGTCATAGCGTATCTAGATAGCGTGATGTAATCAAGCCCCACATCAACAAGGAATTTGAGCCGCTTCTCTATCTCTCTGAGGAGTTCCCCAACGATCTCGCGCTGATAATCAGTCAATCTGATCTCTCTCATGAAGTCGTAGATCTCCTGGATTGTCATTTCCGATAGACTGGCAATGTTCAGATTTCCTAGAGTTACGGCGAGAGCCTCGGGTCTCAAACGCTGGCCATTACATTGAGTGCAGCCTTGCTGTACCATGAAGTTGCTCTCCATCCAGTAACGCATGTCTTCAGATTGAGTTTCCTGATATCTTCTATTGAGGTTGTTTATAACTCCTTCATACGGTCTCTTCAGCTCATATGTCAGGCGATCGGAATGATACTTCATGGAGATGTCTCTGCTGGTTCCGAAAAGGATGGCTTCCTTGATGTCCTCTCGTAGATCCTTGAAAGGTTTTGCCGGGTCGTCTCCGAGAGACTCTATTACTCTCACAATCATCTTCAGGTTGAAACTGTCCCTGTTGTTGGACATCGTCTTCACCGCTCCCTTGAGAACGGTGAGGTTTTCATCAACAACAAGATCTTTCGAGAACTCCATCGTATAGCCCAAACCGTGACACTTTGGACAGGCACCGAATGGATTATTGAACGAAAAGATCTTCGGCGAAATTTCCGGCAAGCTTATACCGCAGTCAGGGCACGCGAAATTCTCGCTGAAGACCTTTCTCTCTTCTGAATCAACCAGGCCTACTTCCACAAAGCCATCGCCCTCATGAAGAGCCATTTCAATACTGTCAGCAAGTCTTGAGGCGTTTTCCGCGTCTACCCTAAGTCTATCAACGACGAGGTTTATCGTGTGCCTCTTATTCTTGTCCAGTTTCAACTCTTCCTCAAGATCATATGTCTCACCGTCAATCTCCACCCTGACGAACCCTTTCTTTCTGAGAGCTTCGAGCTCCTTCTTGAACTCTCCCTTCTTCTCGTTTGCTACGGGAGCATATATGGCTATTCTGTCCTCTTCACCGTAATCCTTCAGAACTCCCTCGACAATCTCATCGAGACTTTGCTTCTGAACCTCGCGCCCGCACGATGGGCAGTGAGGAACTCCTACTCTTGCGTAAAGCACCCTGAGATAATCATGTATCTCTGTAACCGTTCCGACTGTAGATCTGGGGTTATGACTGACGGTCTTCTGTTCAATAGCGATAGCCGGAGAAAGGCCTTCGATACTCTCGACATCCGGCTTCTTCATCTCCCCAAGAAATTGTCTTGCATATGTGGAAAGAGATTCAAGATACCTTCTCTGTCCCTCTGCATAGATAGTGTCAAGAGCCAGCGAGGATTTTCCCGAGCCGGAAAGCCCCGTAATGATTGTTAAAGAGTTCTTGGGGATAGCTACGTTTACATTCTTCAGATTGTGTACCCTGGCGCCTCTAACATATATATACCTATCCATCATTACACTCCTGTACAAGCTCTTCTAACTCATGGCAGATTTGTTCTACTTCCAACTGCTCAATACCCTCCACCATTACTCTTACGTACGATTCGGTTCCCGAAGGTCTTAGAACTATCCGCAAATCGTTTCTGGTCTTGAGTTCTTCAAGCCTGTCCTTCAGCCTTGCGTTTTCCATGATTGCCTTTTTGTCGGTAACAGGGACGTTCCGAAGCAGCTGAGGATAAACAGGAAAAGACTGAACGAACTCATCAAGTGTTTCGCCAAGTTCTTCAAGAGAATTCAGTGTTTCGAGAGAAGTTATAAGCCCGTCCCCCGTCGTGCTTCTATCTAGGAAGATGATATGTCCGGATTGCTCTCCGCCAAGGATGACTCCGGTTTTCAGCATTCTTTCCAGAACGTACTTGTCGCCTACTCTGGTTCTATCCAGCAAGATGTCTCTGGAAGTGAGATACTTCTCAAAGCCCAGATTAGACATGACCGTCGCAACGACTCTATTTCCTTTCAGCCTTCCCTGTTCGACCATCTTTCTCGAATTCAGAGCCATCAACATATCGCCGTCAATCAACTTCGAGCCAGGAAGAACGAAGAGACATCTGTCGGCATCGCCGTCGAATAGAACACCTACCTGCCCCAGACTGAGCGATTTTCCTAGGAACTCAGGAAATAGCGAACCACACTGGTCGTTTATGTTCAATCCGTTTGGATCGATCCCTCGTAACTCCGCAACTATACCTAGGCTTTCGTATACCATAGATATTACTGTAGAAATCGAGCCATTTGCGCCGTCAACAACTATCCCGTCCTTGGGAAGTCTTTGATTCTTGTAAAGACTAACCACATAATCGACGTACTCATCTTTGTAATGATCTACTTGCCTCGTCTTGCCCACTCCGGAGTAGACCGTGTAATGATACGGGGTATCGATAATCAGGTTCTCTATCTCAACCTCGTCCTCGTCCGAAATCTTCATTCCTTTGGCCAGTACCTTTATTCCATTATATACAGCGGGGTTGTGAGAAGCGGAAATAACTGCGCCTAGCGTCTGTTCCTTCTTGGTGATATATGCTAGCGCGGGAGTAGGGATAACCCCTGCAAATTCAACGTTCATACCCGCTGAGGCCGCGCCGGCAGCCATTGCGCTTTCTAGAAGGTCACCGGAGTTTCTCGTATCTTTAGCTATGATAAACCTGTTGTACTTTCCAAGGTAGTATCTTCCAATTGCGTTGCCAAGCTTCATGGCAAGTTCGGGCGTAAGCTCTTCGTTAATAACACCCCTTATCCCATCGGTTCCGAATAGCTTCTTCATCAAACCACCCCCAAATATAAACATTTCTATACCTATGGTTTAGTTTACCACAGAATCTCGTTGACAACTTAAAGTATGATCTATATAATTGCACTGTTGGAGAGATGGCCGAGCGGTCGAAGGCGTACGCCTGGAGAGCGTATGACGAGCACAACTCGTCCGTGGGTTCAAATCCCACTCTCTCCGCCAGAAAAACACCCGTCTTTCCGACGGGTTTTTCCTTAGGTAGAGCACTTTCTTCAGAACCTATCTGAAATGGAGGCGAGATGGGAGAACGATCGATAAACATAAGACTGAACAGGGCGCTTGGACAGAACTTTCTCAAATCTGCAAAGATATCCAGGAGAATCGTTGAGTCGGCCTCACTGGATCCTTCTTTGACCATAGTTGAGATTGGTGTTGGATCAGGCTCGCTCACTTCAATCTTACTGGAATTGGGGTATACCGTGATCGGTTTTGAGATCGACACGAGGTTTGTCGAGGGAAACAAAAGACTTGAAGGAGAAAAGTGCACTTTGCGATACGAGGATTTCCTCAAGGCAGATCTATCGTCGCTGCCGGAACCGGCCGCTTATGTCGCCAATATCCCGTACTACATAACCTCTCCGATTATAGAAAGAATCATGTTTGAAGGGCCGGATTTCGTCAAAGCCGTGCTAATGGTCCAGAAAGAATATGCAGACAGACTGATCGCAACACCGCGAACGAAGGAATACGGTATACTGACGGTGAACGTCAATACATTTGCAAGTGTGAGCGAGCTTTTCCAGGTTTCGCGAAAGGAGTTTATCCCTCAGCCGGAAGTCGATTCCATGGTCATTGAGCTTTCGCTCTTGGATGAACCGCCGATTGAAAGAGAAAGAAGAGATGCCTACAGAGGCTTCGTCAGGCAGTGTTTTTCTCAAAGGCGCAAGAAGCTCAAGAACAACCTGAAGGGCCTCGTAGATTCTCCCGAGAGCCTTCTAAATGCTTCCAAAATCGGGCTTGACGTTAGGGCTGAAGAACTGGATGTTGAGGACTTCGTAAGGCTCTTCAGGAACATATATCCCGAAGGTGGCGTGAACCCGAAAGTGGGCGAGTGATGGAAAGAGAGCTTTTCGAGAAGATACTGAATTCACTTATCGAGGGGATTATTGTCGTCGATTCAGACGAGACAATTGCTTTCATAAACGATGAGGCGGTCGATATTCTGGGTGTAGACGGCGAAGAAGCAGTCGGAGCTCCTGTACGGGAGACTATTCCGAACACCAGGCTTCACATAGTGCTGAAGACCGGAAAAACAGAACTGAACAGAATTCAGTATCTTGAAGAGAAGACCATAGTAACATCGAGATTCCCAATCGTTAATGCGAAGGGAGAAGTACACGCTGCTATGGCCGTCTTTCGCGACATAACGAATGTAGAGAGAATGGCCGAAGAGGTAATTAACCACAAAGAAATGGAAGTGCTTCTTACCTCGATCATAGATGCAATATATGACGCGATTTCCGTTGCGGATGAAAAGGGAAAGATTGTTCTTGTCAACAAAGCTTACACCAGGATAACCGGGATGAGCCCGGACTATGTAGTTGGAAAGATGGCCACCGTGGACATAGCAGAGGGTTCATCTCTCCATCTTGAAGTAGCCAGGACGAGAAAACCAATATACAATGCAAGACTCAAGGTAGGGCCAAACAGGAAAGAAGTGGTAGTAAACGTGACGCCGCTCTTTGTTAAGGGACAATTTCAGGGTAGCGTTGGCGTGATTCACGACATATCTGAAATCGAAAGGCTCGCCAGGGAACTGGAGGACACTCGAAGGCTTCTTCGTTACGTGAAGGCCAAGTACACCTTCGACGACATAGCGGGGTCCTCGAAACTAATGCAGGTAGCAATAGACCAGGCGCGAAAAGTATCGACAACAAGGGCGACGGTCTTGCTTAACGGCCAGAGCGGAACGGGAAAGGAGCTCTTTGCTCACGCCATTCATAATTCTAGTGAAAGGAAGGACGCAAGCTTCATAAGTGTCAACTGTGCCGCATTACCTGAAAGCCTTCTTGAATCCGAGCTGTTTGGCTATGTTGAAGGAGCTTTCACAGGTGCCCGCCGTGGTGGTAAGAAAGGTCTGCTTCAAGAGGCAGACAAAGGAACCGTCTTTCTAGATGAAGTCGCGAAAATGAGTCTTTCGGTTCAGTCCAAATTCCTGAAGTTTCTTCAGGACAAAGAGATAAAGCCTGTTGGTGGAAACGAAACGGTCAAGCTGGATGTGAGGGTCATTGCGGCGACAAATGTCAGCCTTGAGAAACTCGTTGCGGAAGGCAACTTTCTCCCCGATCTCTATTATCGCCTGAATGTCGTCCCTATTGTAATCCCCGCCTTGAAGGAACACCCCGAAGACATTCCCGAAGTAGCCAGGCTGATTGTAATGAGGTTAAATCAGGAGTATGGAAGAGTGGTAACAGCCATCGATCCGGCCGTTATCTCTATCTTTAAAAAGCACGATTGGCCGGGAAATGTTAGAGAGTTGGAGAATGTCATCGGCAGAGCCATGATAAGTATGGAGCTGGATGAGAAGGTAATAAAGGTTACTCACATAAAGGGAGTCTTTGAAAATCACGAAAAGCGTAGTCAACTCCCGGAGGGAAAACTCTCCGTGCTAATGGATGGCTATGAAAGAGAGGTCATAAAGGCTGTGCTTGACAAATGCAGCTGGAATAAAACAAAGGCCTCAAACGAACTCGGGATAAGCATAAGGAGTCTATACTATAAGCTTGAAAAACACGGTCTCGCTGACAACCAAACGGACCGATGATATACTTATCATTGGGGGCGAAACGGTTTCGACGGGGTCAATGAACTTGAAGGAGCGAGCCGAGGTCCCGGAGCCGCGTCAAAAAACCGGACAAGCAGAAATGCCAATAACGAATTTGCACTTGCTGCTTAATTAATAAGTAGCCGTCCGAATAGCTTTTTGGTCTGGTGGGCTATGAAGGGCGTCAGAAAATCGGACCTTACCCGTGGATCTGCTCCGAATTCTCGGGGACATATAGGAGCTTGGACAGTCGGACTCTGCCTGTGAAGTCTTGACTGTTGACGATGATCACAGGCTGCGCTCGGAGAGCCTGCAAGGAATTTGGTTTCGGACGCGAGTTCGACTCTCGCCGCCTCCACCAACGCAATACATCGCGTCATTTGATCATTGCACCGGTGCGAGACGATTATGGAAGTTGACTGTTTGCCCCCACACTTTTAAGAGTGTGGGGTTTCTCTTTTAAGCCGATCCTAGTCTAGTGAACTAGATTCAACTTTTACAGAAGGAATCAGAAGACCACTAAACTGAAGTTCCCCGACAGAGAATGAATGAAAGACTTTCTCAGAGAGGAAAAAGACACATGAACGTAGTGAGAGTGTAGACAGTGAATAGTCAATTTGTAATTGACTTTGCTCTTTTCTTTGTGCTATCATTCTGTTATGAATAGCAAACCTAAAGGCCTTTATTTAGCTAAGATTGCGAGTAAGTACAAGGACAGAGAATACTTCACTTATCTTCTGAGAAGAAGTTATCGCGAAGACGGTAAAGTGAAACAGCAAACCATTGCCAATCTCACTGAATTGCCGGAAGTTACTAGAGAATTAGTCAAAGAGAGTCTCCAGGGAAGAGTCTTTCTTCCTTCCGAAGAGGCTATAGAGATTACTCGTTCGAGGGCACATGGTAATGTTGCGGTGATAAGGAAGGTAATGGAGGATCTAGGTATTTCCGAATTGCTTTCTTCTCGAAGGAGTAGAGAAAGCGATCTAGTAGAGGCTATGATAGCTGCAAGGATAATAAACCCTCAGACGAAGCTTTCCACAATACGCTGGTGGGATAATACCACTATTCCCGAAGAGTTCTCTGTGGAAGATGCAGATGAAGATGAGTTATATGTTGCCCTGGACTGGTTGCTACAAAGGCAAGAGACGATAGAAAGGAAACTTGCGCAGAGACATTTAAGTGAAGGCGGTCTTGTTCTTTACGATGTCTCTTCGAGTTACTATGAAGGGAGTCATTGTGAGCTTGCGAGTTATGGTTATAACAGAGACAGGAAGAAGGGGAAGAAACAGATAGTCTATGGACTCATGACAGACTCGAAGGGTGTACCTATTTCCATACAGGTATATCCGGGATGTACAAGTGACACCAAGACGATAGGGGAACAGGTAGACAAGATAAAGGAAGAGTTCAAAGTAGGAAGGTTCGTCGTGGTTGGAGACAGAGGTATGTTAACGCAAGGACAGATAGAAGGATTGAAGGCTCTAGGTGGGGTTGACTGGATCAGTGCCTTCAGAGGGCCTACAATAAAGAGTCTATTCGAGAATGGGAAGTTACAGCTGAGCTTATTTGACGAGAGAGACCTTCTTGAGATAGACTCCCCCGATTATCCTGGAGAGAGGTTAATAGTCTGCAGGAATCCCTTTCTTGCAGAAGAGAGAAGGAGAACGAGAGAAGACTTACTCAGGGCTACTGAAGAGAAGTTGAACAAACTCTTGAGGAGAGTCGCTTCGGGAAGGTTGAGAGAAGAGGGGAAGATAGGGCAGGCCCTGGGAAGGATAGAGAACAGGTACAAGATGGCGAAACACTTCATCTTCACGATAGAGGATGGAAAGTTCGATTACAGGAGAAATGACGAGAGTATAACCCTCGAAGCTTCCCTTGACGGGTTCTATATAATCCGTACCAGTGTAGAGAAAGAGAAGTTGACTGCAGAAGAAGTGGTGCACAGTTACAAGAGTCTATCCAGAGTTGAGAGGGCATTCAGGACGCTAAAGGGAGTGGATCTGAAGATAAGGCCTATACACCACTGGCTTGAGAAAAGAGTAAGGGCTCACATATTTCTCTGCATGCTCGCATATTATGTTGAATGGCATTTGAGAGAGTCATGGAAGAGCATGATCTTCACTGACGAATATGCCGATAGAGAACATGTACTACAAGCTACAAGATCCGAGAGTGCTCTTGAGAAGAAGAGGAAGAAGAAGCTGAGTGACGGGACACCGGTACACAGCTTTCAGACTCTTCTATCTGAAATGAGTACGATTGTCTGTAACGATGCTATCGTACCTGCGGTACCGCAGATGCCTTCATTCACGATAATAACAACTCCTAACGAGGTACAGAGGAAAGCGCTTGAACTCGTCGGACTGAAACAACTCAGAAAACGTAGACAGAAATAACCACTTCATTTCTCTGAAATCATTTCAGATAGCTATTTCTTGCTTGTTCAGTTTGGGAACTTCAGACTAAACAAGGGAAAAAACGAAAAGAATGCCAGCCGTACCACCGCATTCTCAATTCACTATGCGCTTGTAAGAAACGGAGTTCCGGGAAGGACTTGAGATGTCTTTACTCAATCTTTGCCTTTTTCAAGCAGGGCCTGCCAATTTAGCAGTGAGCAAAAGGAGCAAGCGTTAGAACCTATTGCTAAAAAGCAATTATGGCCCGATCACTTGAATAACTAGGCTTTATTCAACAACTATCTGTACTCCTCCATTTAGTTCGGAATCAAGAGCCACACGATTCCTTCTTCATCTTCGAGTAGTTTCGCAGTCTTTTCTCATCAAGAATTCCGTTTGTCACAGCCTCCCGAACGGCACATCCTGGCTCGACAGTGTGAATGCAGTCTCTGAACCTGCACTTGGCAAAGAGTTCGGCGATATCCTCAAAGACTTCGTCAAGCCCTTCCGTTCCACTGATTGCAAACTCTCTCATTTCGGGAACATCGATCAATTTTCCGCCATCTTGAAGAAGGTTTACTTGATATGAGGTTGTCGTGTGTTTTCCCTTATGGGTAGAATCACTTACCTCAGCGGTCTTCACATTGCTCCTGCAAATCGCGTTTACTAGGGAAGACTTTCCGACACCGGAACTGCCAGCGAGTACGGAGGATTTGTATTTGAGGCTCTCCTTCACTTCTTCCAGGCCTTGCCCGGTCAAAGTGCTCGTGAGAAAGACCTGATAACCCAATTCGCGATAGTTCTGAATATCATCGGCTGCCTCTTTTTCAATACCAAGGTCGGCTTTGTTGAAGACGATCATGACATCTAGATCGGGTCCTCTCGCCGCAGTGATGTATCTTTCGATCAAGCTCTTGCGGTAAGGAGGATCCTTTACTGCTACAACATGAAGACCTGATCCACGTTGGCCGCGATCACCTGATCCAAGTGACTCCCTCTTTTTCCTGCACCTCTTCGCACGAGACACTTTTTTCTTGGAAGAACCTCTGTAATGACACCTCGCTCTCTCTGAAGAGTTCCGAAAACGACCTTGTCTCCGACGGTGACTTCATTCTTCTCGGTCCTCTCTTTTCTCAGTAGCTTACCCCCTAGAAGACACCGAAAGTAATCCCCTGTATCAGAGAGCACTTCTATTATTCCTTTCTGAACGTTAGTTACTTCACCAGTAATCATTTACCTCCGATTAGTCTAGTAATTTGAACAAAAAAAGCAAAAAACCACGGGTTCTTTTACCACCGTGGTCGAATAATCGGAAGAAACTAGCCTGTCAGCTGGTGAATTCCAAAAGAAGCGCGGTGTAAGAGCCCGTGGGGTTAAAGAAATCATTAAAGTTATCTACCATGTACACCACCTCCTTTGTGGAACAACCAATTATACAACGTGGCCACGGATTTTCAATGAGCTATGATCCATAGTGACTAGCCGATACAGCTTCACGCACTCTAATCAAGAAATTCTGCTCCCTCAGGCCTTCTCTTCAAACCGCTGGCCTCGTGTTTCCGAAAATAGCGTATAATTGCGATGTGGGTGATTTGTCAGTATGAGAATGCCATTTTTTCGCTATTTATTTTTTGTGTTGTTCGTCCTTATAACGATTACTAGTCTGGCGGGGAGCAGCGATTCTACAGACTCTTCTGATGCTACAGTAACTACCTATTTCGAAGATCTGGCGAGGGAGATTCTTGCCATGGATTCTTTTGATGACTTATTCAATCTTGATGGTTTCTTTGACGAGGACCCTGCAGAAGAACTTGCACCTTCTATCCCAATCCCTTCGGTTCCGGTAAGCACAGACGCTATTACTGAGTTGCCTACGGCCATTGTTACAGCAAGCGCGACTTCACTGAATACGGAGACTCTCGACAGTACTGCATTATGGGTATACGAGAAATGTTACGATGGGCTCCTTCCGGGAAGAATCACGTTCGAATTCCAGTCTGGCGATCCTGTTATGGGTATCCCAGATGTGGTTACGTTCTACAAGGAAGGGATCGTAGTGGGAACTCTTGCGGGGAAGACAATAATGACACCGGTTATTGTCAACGATGTTCCCTACCATGGTGAAAAGACCACGATATTCAGGTTTCTGACGGGTGATTATTCTACTCCGCTAGGAGCTTTCTACATTACTGTCATCGACTCCAAAGTGTACTCTCTCGCAGTTGCAGTTGACCCTATGAAGGTAGACAATGTTGTCGACCTCGACGGTGATGGAGTTGCTGAGCTTGTGGTCATCGATGATCACATGGTTAAGGCTCATGAAGCTACCGAGTTGTCGGTCTTCAAGCGTTTCTTCAGTTGGAGCGAAGTTGGCTGGCAAGTTGACAGCCCCGGACAGTATTCAGAGGTCTACTCTGCTCTCGCTGCGGAGGATCTCGGCAAGATAAGATCGTCCAGTCCAAGAACTCCTCACGTGTGGTCATATGCTTACCATTCTTATATGGCAGGCCAGGATCTGGACGAAATAAGAGTTCAAGTCGCTGAGCTCGTAGAGGACTTCTCGCTTCATTGGCTTGTTGATTCCTCTGAAGTGGTCAGACTCCTGGATCAGAATATAAACCAGTATGAAGGTTTCGTAATGAAGAAGCCTACTCCAAGTTCATCTTCCACTATGTAATTCGATTCAAGAATATTATTCACACTCTTGAGAATTCCATTCACCACGACTATAATCGTATTGAGTGGGAAAAATGGAGCGTGAGATTATGAGAAGAATATTCTTGTTGTTGCTTCTTCTGATTAGCGCGGCACTAGCCGCATCGAAATTCAGTGTTGGGATCTTGATCACGGGCGAGATTGGCGGGAACGCCATATATGAGCTCGTTCAGAAAGGCGCCCTCGGAATGGCTTCCGACGAGATCGAGATCAAGATTGTCGAAGGCGGTTACAATCAATCAAAATGGGAATCGATGTTGGTCAGCCTCGCAGCTCTCGGCAAGTACGATCTTCTTATGACTTTTACCGAAGGAATGCCGGCAAGTGTTATGCGAGTAGCCCAGATGTTTCCGAATCAGAAATTTGCGTTACTGGACGGAATCATTGAGGAGCCACTACCAAACACTTACTCTGCAGCCTTCAGAGATAGCGAGATGACCTTTCTTGCCGGTATCTTCGCTGGACTTGTTACATCAAGCGATTTGCCGGGTGCGAACGAAGAGAACGTTGTGGGATTGATAGCAGGAGACACCTATCCTGCCATGACGAACATAATGAGACCCTATTTTGAACTTGGTGTCGCAACGGTGAATCCCTCGGCTAAGGTTCTTTTTGGTGTTGTAGGCAGCTGGTCCGACCCATCAAGAGGAAGAGAACTTGCAGCTAAGCAGTTTGATGCAGGAGCAGACATAATTCTTTCAATAGCGGGCGGCAGTGGTGTTGGAGTCATTGAAGAGGCGTCGGTTAGGGGTAGATACGTGATCACCGTTGACTCCAACCTTATACCATTGAACCCGAAGGTAATACTTGCAAGCTTTCTGAAGCATATCGACCGCCTTGTTAGCAAGACTATTGCGAAGGCCAAGGCGGGGGAGCTGCTATTCGGGAGTTCCGAGAGGGTCGGCATTGCAGAAGGAATGATTGATTATACACACGACGATCCTTATTTTCTATCCAATGTTCCTGCTGAGATTCGCGCGGAGCTTGCGAAATGGTTTGAAGTACTCAAAGACAGCGAGGCTCCTTCACCGAAGAATGAGTAGCCTTCTTCAATCATACAATGAAGCGCTTCATCATCTCACAGAAACCGAAGAGAGGATTGCCTCTTTCGTAATAAGTCATCCGGAGGAGGCTCTTGACCTTCCCGTTCAAGATCTGGCGAGAAGACTGGAGGTAGCTCCCTCAATGATAATCAAGGCGGCGAAGAAGCTCGGATTCTCCGGTTATACGCAACTGAGACTGGCGATCGCAAGCGAGCTCAACTTACTTGTTCAAAGAGAGAAATCCTCCGTAATGATCGAGGATCTTGAGGCATATGATCAACTCGTGTCATCGACGATTCGCGAAGCATATTCGCGCCTGAACGAGGACGATGTTGAAGCTGCGGCGCGACTATTAGCGGAAGCGCAGATAGTTGATATTTACGCCTTTGGTTTCGATGCGCTTGCCGGTCATGATCTCTATCTCAAGATGCTTCAGAGCGGGAAGAGAGTTAAGTTGATTGAGAATGGCTACGAGCAGATGATTTCTGCGTACACGCTGGAAAGTGACTCGGTAATAGTTGCCATTTCGAGTGCAGGGACTTCCGCAGATCTTATTGATGCGCTGAGATTTTCGCAGAAGTCCGGTGTATCAGTGATCACTATAACGCCTGCTAGATCCATGCTCAGTGGTTACTCCAAAGTGAACCTGGAAAGCTACTATTCCAAACTGGTATTTCCAGAAGGCGGATTGGTCACTCGGATCGTTCAGCTGATGATTGTAGACATGCTTTATCTTCAGTTTCTTAAGATCTCTGGAAAAAAGTTTGAGGAGAGATATTCAAAGTTTAGAGAGGTTCTTGACTTCAAAAAAAGGGGGATGAAAAAATGAGAGGGATTCTGTCCCTCTCATTTTTTGTCGGGTTCATTCACCGGAGTTGCTAACCAAGCCCCTCCAGATTATCTCTCGTATGCTTTCTAGCCCGTTAGGGTCTTCCGTTACACTGAAACCATTCAATATGAGGTCTGCTGCGCTATCGGGATCTACGTCTTTGGAAATCTCATGTGCGGTCTTGGCATCGTTTATTGCCGAAGACAGTTTTTCCTTCAAGATCTGGTACCTATCTCTCACTCTTTTCCAGGATTCATTATCTTCTCGGCTGAGGTTTGCCCTCTCCTGATCCATGATCTTCTTGATCTCATTCTTGCTTGTGATGAAATCAATATACGATCTCAGAATTCTCTTCAGCTTCGAAACGTAGATACTCTCATTTCTTGTTTCCGAAAAGACATGATCTTCAAGTTCGTTGATCGAGTACTGCCAGACTTCGTAAAACAGGTCCTCTTTACTGGGAAAGTAGTAGTAGATCAGGGCCTTCTTCACACTTGCCATCTGGGCAATCTCAGACATGCTTACGCCGTCGTGACCTCTTTCCGCAAAGGCCTTCCGGGCGGCTTTTATAATCCTCTCTCTAGAAGACAAATTCGCT
Source organism: Mesotoga sp. Brook.08.105.5.1 (assembly GCF_002752635.1). Taxonomy (NCBI): domain Bacteria; kingdom Thermotogati; phylum Thermotogota; class Thermotogae; order Kosmotogales; family Kosmotogaceae; genus Mesotoga; species Mesotoga sp. Brook.08.105.5.1. The sequence continues at coordinate 2,119 of NZ_AYTW01000012.1, read as the reverse complement.
CGCACCGGATCCACCGTCCCCTCAAGGTTTTTTGTCTATAGCAAGCTTCTCTTCGTTGTTAGCGTACTTTCTCATTCTAACATCAAAATCGTAAACCCCTCTGTGGGCCGGATGGGTCTCGGCAAAGCCTTCCTCATAGTAGAGTTTGTCGGCGTATTCCTTCCAACCGGCTGCAAGCTCATCCAACTGTCCGGCAAGCTCTGTGACAACGTTTTCACTTCCATCGTGCTGTGGGATCGCATTGAACTTGTTCACCATGGCTCTGAGGACTTTCGGATTGTCAATAATCGGACAGGGTCTGAAGAGATTATTGCTGTAAGGCACCATTCTCTTGTATGCAGTGAAGAATGGAGACTTCAAAATCTCCAGAAGACTCTTTTCTCTTATACTGTCAACCGCAAACTGCTGGAAGACACAAGGTTCAACGTAACCCTTTGCATTTACGTGAAGATACTTTGCGCCGGCGGCAAGACAGCCATTCGTAAGGAATCCGTGATTCCAGAAGTCTGCAACGAATGCGAAGTCTCCACCGAGCCTCTCTTGCTCGGTCTTGAAGAATCTCTCATATCTCTGTTCCGGCGTAGGGACAAGGTCCATAGAAGGATTCATACCGACTGGCATGAACTGGAATACCCAGGCATAAGAAACGCCCTCGTCCTTCAGGAACTGCCAGAACTCGTCCTTCATCATAACTTCGTGGTTGAGTCTTGTCGCTGTGACAGAAGTACCGTAGATTACTCCTGCTTCTCGCAGGATTTCCCATGCTTGCTTGATCTTGTTGAAGGTACCTCGTCCGCGTCTCCAGTCAGTTTCGCCTTCGAAACCTTCCACTGATACGGCAAAGGTCGCATTGCCAAGTTCGCCAAGCTTCTTCGCGACTTCCTTCGTTATGAGCGTTCCATTTGTGTAGACCTGGAAATACGAGTCGTTGAACTCCTCGAAAATCTCTAGAAGATGCGGCCAGACGAATGGTTCGCCTCCGGTGATGATAAAGAAGTAAATCCCAAGCTCGTTTGCCTGCCGGATGATCGAACTGACCTCTTCCTTGGAGAGCTGATACTTTCTTCCGTAAAGACCGGCATAACAGCCGACACAGTTGAGATTACAAGCGTAAGTTGGACTTATTACTAGAAGCTTAGGAATAACAACCTCGTGCTCCAGCATCTTCTCCTGTCTAATCTTCTCGCCTAATGCGAACTCATTTACAACGAGATTTGTCATAGCCTTTTCGACGGCCTTAGGACTGGATCTCTTGAAGACATTCTGCCAGGAAACGATCATCGGATGCTCTTCCTTGGCCATCTGAGTGAGTTTCTTCAGACCGCTCTTCGTCGGTTCCTTTGTCAAAGTGGCGACAGTACCAAAAAGCCTTCCAATATTTTCAGTCGAAGAATTTCTGACAACTGAACCCACATACTTCCCTGCCTGTCTCAGCATAGAAGCTTTCATGCTTTCTACAATACCCATGAATAACACCCCCAATAGATGTTTACTTACCGGTCGGTAAAATATTAAACCTTCAATGCTACACTTCATTGTCTTTTATATAAATAGTCTGCAACATGTGCTGTCTATTTGAGGGTGAGCAAGCCATTCATCGTGAAAGAGCATTGTCGAGACGTTCGCTGCGCTCACGAGAAGGCGAGAGAAAAGCCAGTCTGTTGACGCAAGGCTAGCGAAGATCACGCCGGGTCGCAATGCCCAGGAAAGCATCCGGGGACGCATTGCTGCCTTCGGCAGGAGGCGAGGCCGACTTCGTCGGGAAGTGATGCTGCTGCGCAGGAAGCCTCTCAGGTCAACCGTCAACGGTCCACCGTTCTCCGAGAAGTCCGTCAGTTGCAAGTTCCAGTGTGCCAAGAAGGCGAAGAAGGTAACTTCAAGCCATGCTTAATCGAAGATGAGGGAGGGCCCCTCGAAGCCGCCATGCAGGTGGAGGCTTCAAACCACCGTAAGCTGCTGTGGTAAAGAGCCATGGTAGTGAACGTTACGGGAAAAGGCGGGACAGTGATCCCGTCAGGTGAGTACCAGAGGAGACGAATACAAGTGAACCACCGTGAACGTGTCGTAACGACCTTTAGTGTCATCTAAACCGGGGGGTGGAACTATCCCGGGATAAGTC